>QMNL01000336.1 GCA_003647755.1 Candidatus Coatesiibacteriota bacterium | reverse complement strand
CGCGTCCGACCTTGCCCATGTTTCCCGAGAGCCGCCACCAGGCCGCCTCGT
This sequence comes from Candidatus Coatesiibacteriota bacterium, assembly GCA_003647755.1. Classification (GTDB taxonomy): domain Bacteria; phylum B130-G9; class B130-G9; order B130-G9; family B130-G9; genus B130-G9. The sequence continues at coordinate 3,042 of QMNL01000336.1, read as the reverse complement.
AAACGGAGGCCTCCAGCTCTTGCGAGAAGCGGCAGGTGCGCTGGTCAGGGAGCGAGCCATGCGTTCTGAGATACTGAATGTAGCCATAATGCGTGTACTCATCCGCACCCAGCCACGCAGGTATCAATATGGCCAGCAGAGTGCCATTCACGAGGTTGATCGCTACAAGCAGCAATAGGAGAACTAACCCCGTCCTGCCTCTAGCCATGAGCCATCCCCGGGACGTCTCGTATCCACGCACGCCGCCCTAGTCGCAATCTAGGCGGAATATCTGGCTCGGACAAAGCGCTCGGCGCAGGCTGAAAAACGACCATGGAGCTACGGCTCAACATCAACGGCGCCTTGCTCGCAGTCGTTTGAGTTTGTCAAACGCGAGCTTTGTGAAGGCCACCGGCCCCTCATGCGCCAAGACCTCCTTCGCCACGGCCAGTCCGAACCTGACCCGGCCCGGCCGCCCCGAGGCTGGCTGCTGACCGGCGGCATCAAACGCCGCCGAGACCTCCTCCACAAGCGACCGCATCTGCTCCACGCTCGTCTCCCACCTGAATCGCCTGCTACTGGCCTTCGCACGCTCCGACATCTGCGAAACTAGATCGCGATGCCTGGCGAGCCTCCTGATCGCGCCCTCAAACTCCGCCTCGTCCTCCGCCAGCACGCCGGCGCCGGTTCCAGCGAGGAGCTCCTCGTGCGCACCACGGCGCATCACCACGCAGGGCGTGCCCTGGAACTGCGCCTCGAATAGCGGCAGGTCAAACCCCTCCCAGAGCGACATTGAGACGAAAAGGTCGGCCGCGGCCAGCACCAGGGCAACCTTCTCTTCGGGGATATTCAACATCGGAATAACGCCCATATCCATTAGCTGCCGCTCGGTTGTCGTATCCGCCCTCCCGGCGAGCATCAGCCTGACCTGCGGCATCTCCACCCTGACGCGACGCCAGCCCTCGATAAGCCTATCGACCGATTTGTAGGGCTGCCGCTGCCCGTCCAGATCGATCCGACCAACGTAGGCCATGAGAAACTCCCTGTCCCGAACGCCGATCTCCTCGCGAAACGCCCCGATCTCGGCTCTTGCGATGAGCGGATAGTGGTCGCAGCCATTGTGGATTATCCTGGTCATGCTTGCTGCCTCTGGCGGCAATTGCGAGGCAACGAAACGCGAGATTGCCACCACCCTGTCATACGACCTCATCGCCTTAAAGACCCGCTCTCGCTTCGTGAGGCGAGCCAGTCTGACTGAAAGCGACATCTCTTTGGGGAATAATTCTGGAAACGGCGTCCCGTGCTCCACAAATATCACAGGCCCCGCCAGGCTATCTCGCCAGTAGTAAAACGGCAGCGACTCAAGTATCCAAACGTCAATCCGCCGCCGCTTGAGCGACGCAACTGCGTGCTCAAAAAACTCCTGCGAGAAAACGTCCGACAGTCTCTCGCCCTCGGCGAGCCGCACGATCTCGTAGCCAGCAGACTCATAGATTGGATCAACCGACCCCGTAAAGACTGTAACATCGTACCCACGCCTCGAAAGGCCGCTTGCCGTCTGATGAACTACCAGATCAACCCCGTAGCCCAGCTTCATCCGCTCAGTCAAAATGCCCACGCTGGGCCTCTTTAAGCTCACATCGTTCCGAGGGACACTCATCTTCTCCTTCTCAGCGGCAAGCACAAGCCGAGTCTTGACTATCGTGGAGATGACAACCTCTGCCTCGTCCTTTGAGGCGGAGAACCTCTCGCAAAGCCGGTCAAGAAGGTTCTCACGATTGATATTCTCAAGCGCAAACAGAAATGCCGGATCAAGAAAAAATGAGGAGCCATCTGCCCGAATGACCTCGCGGTGAGGTTTGCCAGAGACCATCTCAGAACAATCAGTGATTCTGCAGTTTAACCGGAAGAACATGATCTCTATTTATTCGCAGGAGGGATGTGTAATAACCTGGTCAGGCTCTTAAAGGCGCGGTATGAGCGGTAGGCAAACGACGCCTCGATCTTATCCAGCTGCGCTCTCAGTCGACAGCGCTCGCCCTCAACATCCTTGAGGCTGGCTTGGAGGTCCTCGAGCTTGCCCTGCATTGCTTCAATTATCTCGGTATGCTCTCTCTGCAGCCCTGCCATGCTCTCCTGTAGCTTAGTTATCCGCTCCTGTTGCGCAATCATCTCACCTTTTCTCGCTTCCGCAAGCGACTCGAGGCTCCGCACCAGAGCGTCCTTCTCCGCGATGGATGCCTCAGCTCGCTTGAGCATCTCGTCTCTGTCGGCGACCGACCGAAGCGCATCCCGAATCACATCATCCTTCTCGGCGAGCGACCGAAGCGCATCGGAGATCACGTTCTCTTTCTCCGCAAGCACCCGGTCCCGTTCCTTGATCTCTGCGTCTTTGGCTTGAGCTGCAGAGATGGCGTCCGCGGCTTGCTTCCTTAGTTTGGCGAGCTCCTCGGAAAGCCGCACAATCTCCTCGGAGCGGTCCTTCAGAGCAGATTCGAGTCCCTGGATGTGCTTTTGATCCGCCGCCCGAGCCAATCGTGTCCTGTCGAGCTCCTCGTGCAGCCGCTGTTGAAGCGATCTCATCTGCTCGCTGACAAGCGGGCCAGGCCGCTCCTCTCCCAACACTTTGCCGAGCCCTAAAAATTGTGCGACCTTCTCCTCGACTGCGAAGTAGCGACTATCAAAAAACGAAGGAAAGAAGAAGCCTGGAAAACGATTTAGAATCTCATCGTCCCCTCGACGCCTAAGGCGTTGGCAATCAGCACGCGACTTGAGTATCTCTTCAAGGTGCGAGGCAACGCTGAATATGGCCAGCGGTCCAGCTAGCGCGCTTAGGGGCACGGACACCTCATCGCTGAGCGAGTTGAGGACATCGAGCACATCAGTTGTCTGTGAGTTCAGAGTATCGAAGAGCGAGTTCTCGCCCGAGAGAGCGTCCTGAGCTCTCAGGATGAGCCGCGCGGGGTTCATAAAGAGCGATGCTGGGAGAACTCGACTGAGGTTCTCGTCCTGAAGATTCTTAAGCACAAAAGTGAGCGCGTTTCTCTCCGCCAGAAACGCCAT
>QMNL01000335.1 GCA_003647755.1 Candidatus Coatesiibacteriota bacterium | reverse complement strand
CGGCGTCGTACCTGTGTTTGTAGATGTCGCCCTGCCGACTTATAACATTGATTGCGATCTCCTGGAATCTGCCTTAAGCCCAAGAACAAAGGCCCTCATGCTCGCCCATACCCTCGGCAACCCATTTGACGTGGACAAAGTCCTTGCCTTCTGCCAAAAGCACGATCTCTGGCTGATTGAAGACACCTGCGACGCCCTCGGCTCCGCCTACACTCTGACCTCGGACCTCGGACCTCCGACCTCTGGCCTCTGTGGTTCTTTCGGAGCGTTAGCGACATTCAGCTTTTACCCTCCCCACCACATCACCATGGGTGAAGGCGGCGCAGTCTGTACTAATGACCTAGAGATAAAACGCCTGGTAGAATCCTTCCGGGACTGGGGACGTGATTGCTGGTGCGCACCTGGCAAGGATAATACCTGCGGCAAACGCTTTTCCCAGCAGCTCGGGGATCTTCCTTACGGGTATAACCACAAATATGTTTACTCGCATTTTGGATATAACCTCAAGGTCACGGACATGCAGGCGGCAGTCGGTTGGGCTCAGCTTGAAAAACTCCGTGCATTTATTGAGGCGCGTAAGAAAAATTTCAACCTGCTTTATGAAGGTCTGAAAGACCTTGAAGATCGGTTTATTCTCCCACAAGCCACACCAAATTCAGATACAAGCTGGTTCGGGTTTTTGCTTACAGTAAGAGAAGATGCAGGCTTCACCCGTGATGAAATCGTGAAACACCTGGAAGAGCACAACATCCAAACCCGCATGCTGTTTTCCGGCAATATCATCAAACACCCCTGCTTCGATGGCCTCCGATCAACCGGTCAAGGTTATCGAGTAGTCGGAAAGCTTACCAATACGGATACGGTCATGCACAGGACCTTCTGGCTCGGGGTCTATCCGGGGATGACGGAGGCGATGCTTGAGTATATGGTTGATAAAGTAAGAGAGTTCGTTAGAGCTGAAAGCTCAAAGCTGAAAGCTCAAAGCTGAAAGCTGAAGGGGGCAAGGGGATGAAATTCGGTTATGAGGGTCTCGAAGTTTGGAATCGGGCTGTTGATTTTGCAGTCGAAGTTATTGATACTATCGAGAATATATCAACAGATCGAAAGCATTACCGTCTATTGGAACAAATTGAAGCATCGTCTACGTCTATATCAATGAACTTGGCAGAAGGGAAAGGAAGAAATTCCAAAAACGAGTTTATCCAATTCTGCTATATTGCCCGTGGTTCCCTGTATGAGACAATGACTTTGCTGGAAATATTTCGTAGGAAGAAGTGGATAAGTAATTCCACGTATTCACAACTTGAAAAGGAAGGGATAGAGATTGCTTCGATGATAAAGGGTCTTATTAACTCTCTTTACAAGCCGTAGCGGCTTCCCGCTTTTAGCTTTGAGCTTATATCTTTCAGCTTTGAGCTTCAATCTTTGAGCTTTAAACTTTGACCTTCGTATGAAAGGAGCTTATAATATGCAAATAGATATATTAAAACCTATAGTGGAGTTGGTACCTTTATTTAGAAACATAGAAGATAAAGAAAAATTCTTAGTTGTAGTTAGCGCTCTTAAATTGAGATTGGTAAGCCTTGCAAGGGCATCGGAAATAATGAATATGACGAAAACTGGTTTTTTAGAATTGCTCGAAGCGTTAGATATCGATTATTCTTATCTTTCTGAAAATGATATAGAAGTGGAGAAAAGTTGGCCAGATGATAGCCGTTTTTAATAGTTCCCCCCTGATATTTCTATCGAAGCTGGACATTATTAATCAAGTTCTAGGACTGTTTTCTGAGGTAGCTATTCCTATTTATGTACGGAAAGAAATCTTTCGTAAAGAAGATATAGTCTCTGATAAACTGAAAGACCTGGTAAGGTCAAACAACATTGTTGAAATTGAAGCAAAAAATGCATGGAAGTGAAAAAAGTTTTATGGCAGGAATCTGGTTGGGAAATTGACCCAATGATGGGTTGAAATGAAAAATCGTGGGTTGAAAATGGGTGAGATTTTAGGGTCTTGGAGTTATTAAATTACCTCAACGACAGCAAAAAACTGGGCCAACCGTGAAATCCGCGCCAAAAATAGAAGTTATTTAGTTTATTACCAGCGTCCCGCTTCCCGTAATAAGTAACCAGCGTCCCTCATTACATATTTCAATTGCTTGTATTGTAGGTTTATTTTGATTAGGAGGTTTAATCATGAAGCTCAAAGAAATAATCTTTCTTGTTGAAGAAGACCCAGTGGGTGGATATACCGCCCAATCTCTTGCGAATTCTATTTTTACAGAAGGGGAGACTTTAGAGGAACTGAAAGAAAACATTAAAGATGCCTTGAAATGTCATTTTGAGAAAGAAGAAACACCTTATTTTGTACGTTTACACATAGTGCGAGAGGAAAGATTTGCCTATGCCTAAAATTCCAAGAGATATTTCAGGCAGAGAGTTGGCACAATTATTAGATAAATATGAGTATAAAATCAAAAGAGAAACCGGCAGCCATATGAGGCTTGTGTCAGAGATTAGAGGCAAAGAACATAAAATTACTATCCCTAATCATAATCCTATTAAAATCGGAACTCTTAATAATATCCTAAATGATTTAGCAGACTACCTGAAAATTGATAAAAAATTACTTATAGACGAATTGTTCGGAAAATAAAGCACACTCTGCACAAGCGTCCTCCATTACAAGGAAAGGTTGACCCCCTTATGAACCCTCTGCGGTCTCTGCGTCTCTGCGGTGAACTAATTGGAAATGATATTGAAGCGGACCAGGGGAATTCGGGCTGTCATTTTCATTGGGATTTGCACATAAATGAAAGAAAAAAATCAGCGTTAATCTGTGTAAATCAGCGGCAAGAAAAGTAGCAAGTTAACAAGTAACCAGCGTCCTCCAGGACGCGGGGTTGGGGAATCCATAACTATTAAAAGTGAAAGGCTTTAAGGGGATTAAAAGAAAATGTCCTATGTCAAGGGCTGACCCCAATGACCCCTAGCAAGTTTTGCAGAGCTCTGAATCTGAGCAGGTACAAATGAAAATAATATTCAGCAGGCATGCCAAAAGACAGATGAAATGGAGAAAAATTACCGAGAAGGAAGT
>QMNL01000334.1 GCA_003647755.1 Candidatus Coatesiibacteriota bacterium | reverse complement strand
TTATGAAAACCGCTCCCCATCATCCCAGCGCCACCGTGGCCGTACAGCCGGGACGGTCGGTGGCGCTGCCGGGACTCTGGCTGCCACTGGTCGGGGAGGACGCGACCATCATCCTGGACCTCTCGAGCATCGCCGAGCCGCTGGCTATCTCGCATCATTCATGACTTCTGATTCTCCTCGACGGACCTGTCGCTGGCGGCGAGCTGCCGCAGGATCGCGAACGGATAGTACGGTCAAGAGTGAATCATCAGCTTTCCCCCGTTTGCTCCACACCCGTGACCGAAGAAAGCAAGGACGGAACGCCTACGTCAGAGTCCCAAGGGATCTGCCGAGAGAAGGAAATCGACGGCGAATTGGGCCGTTACTTTCATCCCGACGACCAGGGCGGACTCGTCGAAGTTGAAGCGGGGATGGTGAGGTGGCAGGGAGAGTTCGGGGTCAGAGGAGCGGGTTCCCAGCCAGAAGTAAACGCCAGGTACCCGTTCGGCGAAAGGCCGAAGTCCTCGGTGCCCATCTCTATCCTGTCGTTGAGGACGACATTGTCGGAACCTATGGCCTTGCCTGCCGAACATACGAGCAGGTCCACCATCCGCTCATTGTTGACGGTGGCACCGCAGTTGTGGGCATAGTTGAACTCATACTGTGCCCCCATGGCTTGTGCCACGCCTTTTACAATTGCCTCCATTCGCTGCCGGACGAGAGCACGCACGTCCTCGCTGGCAGTGCGAACGGTCCCCGACAGAACGGCCGTTTCCGGAATAGCGTTGAAGACCTGCCCCGCATGTATCGAGCCGAAGGAGACGACGGCAGGTTCGACGGGATCGACGTTCCGGCTGACCACCGTTTGCAGGGCCACGACGACCTGACAGAGAATGGTTATGGGATCCACGCTCTTGTGCGGTCTTGACCCATGCCCACCGCGGCCGATAATCTCAATCTGAAACTCGTCGGATGTTCCTGTCATTACCCCTCGCTTGACACTGATCTTGCCCAGTGGCACGGAAGGGTCAACGTGCAGAGCAACGATTCCGTCCACCGCGGGATTTTCCAGAACACCCTCCTTTATCATCTCGCTGGCCCCGCCCGGCGGGAAAACCTCCTCGGACGGCTGAAATATGAACTTGACCGCACCGGCGAGATGCTCGCGAAGCTCGGCGAGGATCTCCGCCACGCCAAGCGCCGAGGCCATGTGGCCATCATGCCCGCAGGCATGGGCCGCTCCGGGGTTTTCCGATTTGAACGGAAGATCGCCCTCTTCGTCGATGGCGAGTGCATCCATGTCGGCGCGGATGGCGAGCGTGCGGCCCGGGCGGTCAGCGCGCAGAAGGCCGACCACCCCGGTCCTGGCGACGCCGGTCTGGACTTCCAGGCCGAGCGACCGCAGGCACTCCGCCACGACACCGGCGGTCCTGTACTCCTCAAAAGCCGTCTCCGGGTGCTTATGCAGGTCGCGCCGGATTCCGGTGACCTTCGGCAGAAGGGACTCGGCCTTTTCACGGATGAACGATGTCATGTCCATGATTACACCTCGAAGAGCTCCGGCGGAAGCGTGGAGATAACCTCGTGGCCGTCAGCGGTTACTACTACGTCGGCCTCGAAGTGAAATGTGCCGTAGGTGGTACCCACGCCCGGCTCAACGGTGATAACCATGCCAGGCTCGAGCGGCCGCTTTTCGTACTCAGCAATATGGGGCGGCTCGGTGATGGTGAGTCCAACGCCGTGTCCGACACGTGCGGCAAGACCGGAAATGGAAGACGTGATAGGCGCAGGAAGATGTTGCAATTCCTCATTGCAGAATTGCGCTAATTCCGAGCAACGCACGCCGGGGCGGATCTTATCCACGCAGGCCTGTGTGATGCGCACGATTTCCCGGTGCATGTCTTTCTGCTCAGCCGAGGGCTTGCCGACCACGGCCGCACGCGAGAAATCGGACCAGTAACCATTCACCGTACAGCCACCGTCCATCCACAGGATGTCTCCGCTTTCGAGCTTTCTGTCGGAAGGCTGGCCGGTGGCGAAATCATAGGTTCCCTTTCCGGAGTTGATAACCAGGAATGGATTGGCACCACCGCGCTCGATCATGTGGACTTTCATCAGGCGTGCGACCTCGTTCTGTGTGGTTCCAGGGCCGATGGCCTGGAAGGTGGCAAGGTAGGCCTCGCCGGTGATGCGGCAGGCTTCCTTGTGGCAGGCGATCTCGGCGGGGGACTTGATAATGCGGAGTTCCCAGATGAGGTCCGAAGCATCTACGAAACGAGTCCCCGGCAGCGCTTTTTTGAGGGCCTCGAAGTGCATTACCGGCAGGTTCAGACACATCTCAGTGCCCAACTCGCAGCCCACAGCAGCCTCGGAGAGACCTGCGTCCTTGAGGAGGGACGGCAGTTCCGGCGGCAGCGACACAAGCGTGTCGTAGGTTCGGATATCCTCTATCCAGCTGTAGGCTCGCGCCTCGAGCTGACGCGCGACGTGAACAAGGAACACCGGGTCGCCCTCGGCCGGGAGGAGGAGAAAGAACGGCCTCGGCATGCTCAAGTCGGGTGCGGGATAGCCGCTGAAGTATTGCACATTGGCCCCGGAGAGCAGAAGAACGGCGTCCATGCCCTTGTCGTTCATCAGCTTCTTAAGCCGGCCATAGCGGTTCTTGTACTCATCGACAGGAAAAGGCATCTGACGCATCGGTTTCCTCCTATCTATTCGGGATTGTCAGCATTTTGCGTCCGTTTTCCACGGTCATGGTCTCTATGTCCGCCTTACTCACTCCAAGTTCTCGAAGGCGCGGAAGCACTTCCCGGAACAAATAGCTGTAGGTTCGTCCCGGCACGTTGTAGTTCATCCAACCGATCTCCATCATGTTACAAACGCGAATCGCGAAATCTATCGACATGAGGACATGTTTCACATATCCTTCCCGAATCAGCGTGGTGACGCAGGAGTAGAGCAAATCCTGATCCATGAGGTGCTGAATCCCCCAGGTGGTGAAGATCAGATGGCCGCCGTTCTCGCACACGTACCGCTGTTCGGAGTACTGCTCGTCACAGTAGTCGGCGTGGCCGATGTAAATGCGCTCAGGTGCCGCGCCCGCCGAAACGAGGAAGTCAAAGTGCTCGCG
>QMNL01000333.1 GCA_003647755.1 Candidatus Coatesiibacteriota bacterium | reverse complement strand
GCCGGGGCAGGGCCTTCTGGCCTTATGGCGGCCTACATTTTGGCTGATGCAGGCCGGTCAGTAACAATAGTGGAGAAACGGCTCTCGCCAGGGGGCGGCATATGGGGCGGCGGCATGACGATGAGCAAAGTGGTTGTTCGCCAAGACGCGCTCGGCATGCTCTCCGAGTTGGGAGTGGGATACAAGGCGGCGAACGACGGGTTATTCGTCGCGGACGCCATCCAGCTCGCCTCGACGCTCTGTGCAGCGGCCCTGAGGTCGGGAGCGAAGATGTTCAACCTCCACTGGGTAGAGGATGTGTGCCTCGACGGTGGACGGGTAACAGGGGCCGTTATCAACACGAGCACGCTGGCCGAGATGCTGCCGATCGACCCGATCGTCTTCGGCGCGGCGGCCGTGATCGACGCGACCGGCCACGACGCCGCCGTCGTCCAGACGCTCAGGAGCCGGGGCATTCTGAAACTCCCCGAGGGCCCGAGGCCTGATGGGACAGTTTTTGGCGAGGACCCGATGGACATCGAGGCGGGCGAGAAGTTCGTTGTAGAGAGGACAGCAGAGATATTCCCCGGACTCTACGTGGCCGGCATGAGCGTCTGCACGTGCTTCGGCGGGCCGCGGATGGGCCCGATATTCGGCGGGATGCTGCTCTCAGGCAAGAAGGTTGCGAACATGATCCTAAGCGACTAGTCCGGGATGTGCTGTTCATGGCGGCTTGTCTCCGGATGGTTACCTGTCAGATCAGGCTCGTGGCCCGCGCAGCAACGGTTCATGAATCGCCCTTCTATGACGCCGCTGACCGATGCGTAGGCGGCTTGTGAGAAGCGCTACGAGATCAGCGCTCGCCAGGTTTCTGGCGGACCACGTGGTCTAATACCGCTGATGTAAGGCTGGATACCATGGCGACTGATCTCTCGATAATCACGGTTGTAACGCGTTCAGCCGAGGTTCCGGCGCTTTCGAGTCTGCTGGATTCAATCGCTGATAGCGATTTCTCGGGAGCGCTGGAGGTCATCGTTGTATCAAACGGCCTTTCGAGCGAAGAGCTGAAAGCTGTGGCCAAGCGACACAGCGACCGGGCCAGATTCCTCTGGGCGGACCGGAATCTCGGCTACGCTGGTGCCAACAACTGGGGCATGCTGAAGTCGGGCGGAAGGCTCATTCTTCTGTTGAACCCTGACATCGTCGTGAATCGCGATTCTCTCTCGCGATTGGTCGCGTTCGTGGACGGACGCCCTGATGTTGGCGCGGCGACGGGGAAACTTATCGGCCCAGACGGCCAGGTTCAGGTTGGGTTCAACGCTCGGGGCCTACCGACGTTTCTCTCCGCGGTTTTCGATGCGTTGCTTCTGCACAGGGCGTTTCCATGGACAAGACTGTCAAGACATTACTTGGGCAGGGACATCGATTACGAACGCCCCCAGCGCATCGAGCAGCCGGCTGGCGCATGCCTCCTCGTGAGGCGCGAGCTCGTTGAGCAGGTGGGCGTGATGGACGAGACCTTCTTCCCCATTTGGTATGAGGACGTGGACTGGTGCATGAGGATGAGGTCTTACGGCTGGCAGCTCTGGTACACGCCCGACGCCGTTTTTTACCACGCGGGGGGCGTCTCAACAGGGGACTGGCCGAAGGGGGATGCGGCGCTCGCCAAGTACCACAACTTCGCATACTTGTGCAAGAAGCACTTCGGCGTCCCACTCTCGATACTGATCGTGCTTTCAATAGCCGTTGGGATGCTCCTAAGGTCGTTGCTGGTCCTGCTCGGAGCGTTGCTCAGGCGGGACATGTCGCAAGACGTGAAGAACTTTCAGAGGGGAGATACGATGAATGCGGTGAAGGGCTATATGAGGATATTCTGGCTCTCCGTTACGGCGAGGCTGTAATGGGCCGAATGCCGGTTGGCTGTCTGACTAGGCAGTGGCTCGATACGCAGCACTTCATTGCTCTCCGTCTTTTTTCGGCTCTAATCCAAGATCGGAAGCAGCTGGCGTGGAAGATAGCATCGCCTTCGTCATTGTAACCTTCAACTCCGGGCAAACCATTGAGCGGTGTCTCGGCTCGATCGCCTCGCAGGGGCTGTCTCGGTGGCAGATAGTCGTGGTTGACAACGCCTCCTCGGACAACACTGTCGAGCAGATCAGGGCTACCGGTATCAGCCTGACATTGCTCCAAAACGACAGGAACCGCGGTTTCGCGGCAGCCTGCAATCGGGGAGTGGCTGCGACATCCGCCGGCCTGATAATACTCGTCAATCCTGACGCCCGGCTTGGCGCTGGTGCGGTCGAAGAGCTCCGGTCTGCCCTCCGCTCAGATGAGCGCATCGGTATCGTCGGGCCGAGATTGGCAAGCCCCGATGGCGAGCTCTTGCCGTCCGCCTATCGTTTCCCGACCGTGTTCCAGGAGCTCGCCTTTCTGCTGAGATTGAAACCGCTTTTGACATCGAGGCCGTTCCGATGGGCGTTCGGCAGCGTGCTCGCCAGCAGGTTCGGCCAGTTCGATCCGCACCTCAGGCGTCGTCGTGTGGACACCATCGTTGGGGCGTGCATGCTGATCAGGCGCAGCGTTTGGGAGATGTTGGGCGGCCTGGACGAGAGCTTCTTCCTGTTTTACGAGGAGAAGGACTTGTGCATGCGAGCGCACGATGCAGGCTTCTGGACGGTATTCGTGCCGGAGGCGCATGCGGTGCATGAGGTCGGTGTCAGCACGAGATCGAACGAGTTAGCTGCCGCCATCGCCAAGCGAATGAGCATGATGCGCTATTACTCCAAGCACAAGAGCATTGCGGCAAACATCGTCATCCGCGCGGCCATATTGGTGACCACGTTCTCTCACTTGCTTGTGGAGGCTCTGGCCGTAGCTACCGGCCGGCTGCCGCGAGCTGAGCTCGGCTATCGGCTGCGCAGATGGCGGCCGGTGGTTCGTGAGGCGCTGTCAACGATGAGGAGAGGTGAAAGTGGCAGGGCCAAGCCGGGCCCCTTCAGCGCGTAAAAGCCGGTTCATTTGTCCGGGCAATCTGCGCTCTCCGGCGATTTGGTGCAGGCGGGGTGTGTTACTGATTTTGGATTAGTGGTATATTGTGGGGTGGAACGCAAGTAGATGCTATTACATCGAAGACAGGT
>QMNL01000332.1 GCA_003647755.1 Candidatus Coatesiibacteriota bacterium | reverse complement strand
GCTACTCACGTTAATCCCCTGTCGGGGATTGGGCGGTAGCCCGAAGCCTAAACAGACCACAATCCCGCCCTGAGCTCGGGCCTCGGAACAGAATGGGGAAACTCCTCTCATTTGCGGTGGCTCGACACCGCGCTCCAATAGACAGCTTCATCTCTTTGCGAAAGGCGATCGCTGCAGCGATGATTGACGCAGGACCGATGTCGCGTCAAGCCGCGACGAGAAAAAGCGGCGTCAAGCCGCCGCACACCAAAGGGCTAGAACCAGTCCGATTACTGGGGTTCAGGGCGGTCCCCGTGGTTACCTGTCGCCATTCTCAAGAGGCTTGTGAGCAGGAGCCCGTGCAAACGTCCGGTATAGCCCGAACGCGGCGAGAACCATGAGAGAGGGGATCATCTTCATGGAGTGCCTCCCCACGCTAACGGTGAACGTCTCGGTGAACGAGAAAAAGGCCAATGTAAGAAGGATTGGTGAGGCCACAAGCAGCCAGTGGCCGCGGTAGCGAAAGACGGCTATGGCGCTGAAGATGAGCAGCACGACGTTAGGGATCAGAAAAGTATACTGTATATAGTGATTACGATTCGTCGTGGGATAGTAAAGAAAATATCGCTTTTGCCACTTAGCAGCGTTCAGCCAGAGTTCCATCACCTTCTGAGGCGCATGAACCAGCCAAGACCAGGGATGTCGCCAGAAAAACTTGAGCGCCTCGTGAAGCAGGATGTCGTTTGCCTTGACCTCAGGCAAGCCGTCAACCTTCAAGATGACCTGAGGCGGAATGGAGATGAAAACCCCGCCGACATTTTGCTGAGTGGGGATATACAGCCCTTCCATAATGTTTGTCCCGACCAGCGTCGTCCCGGGCAAGAACCTGTGGAAAACTATGGCATTTCGAATCACCCATGGAGAGAGCAGTGTGCATACCACAAGCAACATGAGCGCGGGCATTTGGGCAGAGCGCCTGATGCCGATCTTTTTGGCCCTCAGAATGAAGAATAGGCCGACTGAGAGCGTGATAGACAAGCCCAGTGATTCCGGTCTGGTAAGCGCAGCCGCTCCTAGGAAAACTCCACTGAGGACGAAAAACTTGGTCCTGGGAGATGCGACGGCTTCTGCGATTGCCCAGAGGGAGAGGGTAGTCAGCATCATATTGAGACTTTCTGTCATTAAGACAATGTTCTGTTGAAAGAATGGAAGATATGAGGCAGCAAGTCCTGTCGCCAAAAGGCCCACAGTCACGTTGCCGAAGAGGCGCCTCGAGAGCGCAAAGACAGTGAGCATCGTCACAACGTCGAATAGGCACTGAAGCAGGAATACTGCCCTATACCGCTCGCCGAAGATGCGGTAGATCGCCGCCAGAAGCAGTGGGTATAGGGGCGGGCGCCTCGCGCTGGGCTCGTTGAGTCGCTCGCGCATCAGAAAGCGGAAATGTCCAGAGAGGCCTTTCAGGCAATAGCCCTCCCCCGCGATGAGGTTCTTGGCCAACTGGTTGTACTCCTGCGGATCGGCCTGCTGGGTCAGAGGAACGAAATAGGGCATGGCGAACATCCACACCACTCTCGCGATAAAACCGACCGCTACGATGCCAATGAGCCAGGCACGCTGGCTTCTCTTGAGCCCTGAAAACAGCCTCATATCACCTCCGAAGTGTGATCAAACCCCTATATTGTATGGCAAGGGATGCGCTTTGCTCAACACCCGTGAGCCGAATGACAGGGAATCTGGCAGAGTGTTGCGGGCACAAGGTTGCTGACATCGGCTGGGATCGCGCATAACTCATACCACCGATCGGAGGTCAGAGGCCACCGGACGGCCAATGCGTCCAGCCAGCCGGCTCTTCTCTATCCTGCTCTGATCAATTCAGCGGGGTCATCCATCATGTCGAAAGCGGTCCCGAAGTCTATCCGGTCTTTCTTGTAAAGCTCCAGTAGGGCTTGATCCTTGGTCTGCATCCCAGCAGTGCCCGAATCCATCAGCGAGTAGAGCATCTGCGTGTCGTTCCTGATCATCTGCTGAACATCAGGGGTCGCCACGAGCAGTTCCATGGCGAGCACCCTGCCCTGTCCGTCCTTTTTGGGCAGGAGATATTGGCATGTTATCCCCACGAGATTCCTGGCGAGGCTGTTTCGAATTGAGCTGGTGTGGCTGTCGGGGACAAGGTCAAGCAGATTGTTCACGCAAGATTGGCAGCTCGAGGCCTGCGCACAACCAATAACCAGAACTCCGCTCTCCGCGAGCTCTAACGCCCCTGTAAACGCATCCAGCGAGTCAAGATCGGAGATGCCGACCACATCTGCGTTGTGTTCCTGCGCCGCCGCAAGTGCCTGCCGAAGTGAGGGCACGTCCGACGCTATCTCCACCTGCGTTACCATGCTCTTCTTGTGCTGGAAGAGAAACGAGATGGGGTCTTCGATCGTCCTTATATGCAAACTCTTCCGCTCGTTCAGAAAATCGATTGCCGATGCCCAGACCGTTGACTTGCCCGAGCCGGCCGGGCCGGTTATGAGCATCAGTCCTAACCGTTTATCGAGCAGCTCGAAGAACGTCGATGGCAATTCGAGCTGTTGGGCCGGCATGATGTCCTTGATTATCTCCTTGAAGGCGCCGCAGATGCTTCCCTTCTGGTAGTAGAGGCTTGCACGAAATCTCGCCAGCCCACTTATCCCGAAGCTGATATTTATCGATTTATTCGTCGCAAACCGCTTTTTCTGGTCTTCGTTCAGCAACCCGAGAGAATACATCTCTGTCTCCGCGGCGGTCAGATGTGTTTTGGATACCGGCACAATCTTGCCGTCCTTGCGAAGCCGCGGAGGCGACCCCGGAACCAGATGTAGATCGGTAGCGCCACGCTTGATCATCGTTTTGAGCAAGGCCTCAAGCGTTACCGACTTCTCTTTTCTTGCCTTGGCAGACATTGACAGCTCCCCAAACCGAAAAGCAAAATCGATATTGAACAATTGAAGACTGACTCCTTTAATTGAAGATTTCAAGCAGAAATCCGAGAATACCAAGGCCATTTGAACGGCGATTGGCATCTTGGCTTTCGCGGTCTCTGTCCCGTTTAAGAGTGAGCGGGGCCACGAAAACCAAGACCCCGAAGAGGCGGGTATCTCAGCGGTCTCGC
>QMNL01000331.1 GCA_003647755.1 Candidatus Coatesiibacteriota bacterium | reverse complement strand
TATCGCAAGCCACCTACCTTTTCCCTTTTTCTTATCACAAAACGTGCAACAAAGTTAAAATTGGTATAGCGCAATTTTATTTCTGGTGGTTTTTATGAGTGATGCTCTCATAGTCGTTGATATGATTCATGACTTTGTTGACGGAAAGTTTGGATCTGAAAACGCAAAAAAGATCGTTCCTAGGATAAAAGATCTCATCGAAAAGGCCAGAAGAAAGGGCGTTTTAATAGTTTATACTCGCGATTCCCACAAACCTGGAGATCCTGAGCTTAAAATTTGGGGAGAGCATGCCATGGAAGGCTCTAAAGGTTCGGAAGTTGTAGAAGATCTTGCTCCAACCCAGGGAGATTTTGTAGTGAGCAAAACAACCTATGACTCTTTCTTCAACACTGAGCTTGAAAGAATACTTAAGGATCACGGAGTAAAAAACGTATATATCGTAGGTGTGGCAACAGATATTTGTGTTCTTCATACAGCCTTTGGAGCATTTGCAAGAGGATTTAACGTGTTCATCGTTAAAGACTGTGTTGCGAGTATAAATGAAGAAGGTCATGAATGGGCCTTGAAGTATATGCAAACCATTTACGGAGCAAAAATTGTAGAATCGGAGGAGCTGTTCTAAATGAAGGGACGATTTAATGTAGCAAACTATGAAGAAATTAAATCCGGACTCACCTCAGATATATACTTCTTTAGAACTGTTGAAATCCTAAAGGGAGAGAACATAAATCCTTACGTAGTTGCAGAATTTACAATGCATAGGCCTCCTAAGAATTGGCCATGGGTCGTTTTTACTGGTCTCGACGAGGTAATCGAACTTTTAGATGGAGTTCCAGTAGATCTATATGCAATTCCGGAGGGTACTATAATTCCCTACAAGGATTACTTCGGCGTGAAAGTTCCCGTGATGTACATACACGGCAAATATGCGGACTTTGCATTATACGAAACTCCAATTCTGGGAATGATCTCTCAAGCTACAGGAATCGCCACAAAGGCGGCTAGAATAAAGAAAATAGCGGGGGACAAAACAGTTTTAGCATTTGGAATCAGGAGGATGCATCCCGCTATAGCACCGATGATTGATAGGGCAAGTTATATTGGAGGCTGTGATGCCGTATCTAGCGTTATAGGTGCTAAAACTATTGGGATAACGCCTACAGGAACTATGCCTCATGCACTAATTTTGGCCTTAGGTTCTCCGGAAAAGGCTTGGGTTGCCTTTGACAAACATATGCCGGAAGACGTTCCAAGAATTGCTCTTGTAGATACCATTTCCGATGAAAAAAGAGAGGCTCTTAAAGCAGCTGAGATCTTAGGAAAAAGGCTCTTTGGTGTCCGCTTAGATACACCATCTTCAAGAAGAGGCAACATGAAAGATATCGTGCTAGAGGTTAAATGGGAGCTAAAGCTCAGAGGATATGACCATGTGAAAATAGTTGTGTCTGGAGGATTAGACGAAGAAGAAATAGAAAAATTGAAAGACGTCGTAGATGCGTTTGGTGTTGGAAGCAGCATATCGAACGCTCCTGCAGTTGACTTCGCCATGGATCTTGTGGAGGTCGAAGGAAATCCTATTGCTAAGAGAGGAAAAATTGCGGGAAGAAAGATGCTTATGAAGTGTGAATTATGTAAGAATTACTTTGTATTTCCAAAAGGAGAGAAGTCCACAAAGTGTCCGGTGTGTGGTAGCACTCTCAAGCCGACCTTTGAAAAATACATTGAAAATGGCAGAGTTATAAAAGAGCCCGAAGATCCGAAAGAAATCAGAAAAAGGGTACTAGAGCAACTAAAAGACCTGGGCCTTAATACTTATCCCTGAGTTTTATTTACCCTTTATTACTGACTTCTTTAGTTTTTCTGCCCTTTCTTTTGCCGTATATCCTGTTACGACGTCCAAGAATCTATTATATCTTTTTAACGTTTTATAGGCCTCTTCGGGAGAATATTCCTTCTTTGGGATTGTGCTCACGACAAGTGTCTTTTTGTCTTTGAGATATATCTCTATTTTTTCTAAACTACCATAAGAAGTGTAATATTTTCCATCTCTTTCTTCTACATGACCGAAGAACTCTTGAATTATCTTCTTAAGCTTTTCTCCCTCTATGTGTTTATAATGGCCTCTTTTTATAGGATACTCTCTAACCATACATTATCACCGCTATCGAATGATGATGGGACTTTTTCTTAGCCATGATATGTCTGTTATGTATATCTTCCTAATGTCGTCTAATCCCATAAGTATTGCTATTAACCTCTCAAGACCCAATCCCCATGCCAAGACGCGACCCTTGATTCCCAACGGCTCTGTTACCTCTGGCCTGAATATGCCGGCACCACCTAGTTCTAACCATTTTCCTTTAAATTTAACGAAAATCTCTAAGCTAGGCTCTGTGTATGGGAAATAGGAGGGTCTTACTCGAACTTCTTTGAAACCTAACTTGCGATAGAACTCTTTAAGAACGCCTATTAACATCCTCAAGTTAGCGTCCTCTTCAACTATAATCCCATCTATCTGAGTAAACTCTGAAAGATGCGTAGCATCTATAGCTTCTCTCCTAAAAACTTTACCTATAATGAAAACTCTTATAGGATATTCCTCAGGATGTTCTGCCAGATATTTGATTGTAATTGCTGTTGTATGGCTTCTTAGAAGCGCCTTTTTTGCTAATTCCAAGCTCCATTCATATCTCCAGCCTTTAGATAGCGTTGTACCTCCAGTCTCATGGATTTCCTTTATTTTTAGAGCTAAGTTTTCGTCCACCTCAAGCTCAGAGGGCTCTAATAAATAATAGGTATCTTGCAAATCCCTTGCCGGATGGTCTTGCGGAACAAAAAGTGCGTCCATATTCCAGAAGGCCGATGTAACAAAGTCACCCCTGATTTCTTTAAATCCCATTTCGAGGAATATTCTTCTTATTTTCCTTATAAGATATGTCATCGGATGTCTTCTTCCTGCATAAACCATTCCAACATAGCCCTCAAGGCCATACCTTCTAAACTTCACTTTTCTCCAAGACCCCGTTCTAATCATTTCAGGAGTTAACACTCCAACTTCCAATTCTGATTCTCGAAGAGCTCTCAGACCCTTTTCAGTTATTTTTGCATAAAGTATGACTTCTT
>QMNL01000330.1 GCA_003647755.1 Candidatus Coatesiibacteriota bacterium | reverse complement strand
TTACAAGAGCAAGCTCGGCTATCCGGCTGAGGCAAGACTCGCGGGGAAGGAGGCGAAGGCCGACGATTTCGCTGGCATCGTGATCCCGGGCGGTTATGCACCCGATATGATCCGCCGCGATGAGGCCCTCATCAGGCTTGTGCGCGAGGCCTACGAGCAGGGGAAGGTCGTCGCTGCGATCTGCCACGCCGGCTGGGTCCTCGCCTCGGCCGGGATCCTCCAGGGGAGGAGGGTGACGAGCGTCTCCTCGATCAAGGACGATCTGAGAAACGCCGGCGCGGAGTGGATCGATCAGGAGGTCGTCCGCGACGGTAACCTGATCACATCGCGGGTTCCGATCGATCTTCCCGCCTTTTGCCGGACGATCATCGAGGCGCTCGGCGGACAGGAGGGCTAGTCCTCTCGTCTATCTCCATCACCAACCTGCGTTTCCAGATCGGTAGCCGGATCAGTCGACGGAGATGCACGGTCCCCTTACCCCACTTGCAATGGTAGATCCGATGGCCTTTCCCCGTCATTAGGAAATCGTTTACAATGATCGTTGCCCGCTCCTCCCGGCCAAAGGGACGGGTAGTCCGGAATGGCGGGCATACGATCGACGGTGGTTGACATTCTTGGTGGCGATCGAGAGGTCAATTCCTAACTGCATTTTCTTGCCAATAACGCTCTAGAAGCATCGCTGTTCGACCTGATGTGCCGGGGTAGCTCGACTTGACAACGGAGGAGAAATACGCTATTTTGGAAAGCGTTTTCAAGGAGAGATCGGTGGCGGTTAAACGCGTTACTATTAAGATGATCGCGCAGGAGGCTGGTGTCTCGCCGGCGACCGTCTCCAGGGTTGTCAACAACAAGAGGAACGTGAGACCGGAGGTCGCTGAACGCGTTCGGGAAGCCATCCGGAAACTTGACTACCATACGAATGAGGTTGCTAGAGGATTAGTCAGAGGAACGGTCGATACCTTTGGGGTCGTCGTTCCGGACATCAGCAACACGTTCTTCTCGCGCATCTGCAAAGCCATACAGAACACCGTTATGCCAACGGGAGCTGCTGTATTTTTGCATAATACAGACGGTATCCTGAATAGAGAACGACAGATCATCAAGGAACTAGCATCGAAGCTGATCGCTGGCATCTTCTTAGTCGCCCCGCGAATGCCCGCGACAGAAATCCGGACTTTGTCTGAGGAACTCGGGGTGTACCCCGTAGTTGTGGATGCACGGGTCGAGAACTGCAGACTTGCCGCAGTATGGGTGGACAACGTGACCGCCTTTATCGAAGCTTCCGAGCATTTAATTTCGAAAGGCCACAAGAGGATAGGGTTCATTGCTGGTCCCCTTGCTGTTGCCAACTCAAAAGATAGGTTGGATGGCTACCGTATTGCGCTGCGGAACCATGGCATTAAGGAGGATACCTCGCTGATTTATGAAAGCGATTTCACTATAGAGGGTGGATACAAGACGGCTAAGGAGATGTTCCGTAAGAAAAATCCGCCGACGGCTGTTTTGTGTTCCAACGATCTGATGGCTATCGGGGTGCTTTCGTATCTTCACAAGGAAGGTGTAAAAGTCCCTAGCGAGGTTTCTATTGTCGGATGCGACGACATAGACGTAGCTAGTTCTCTATTTCCTCCGTTGACTACAGTCAGCCAACCCATATATGAGCTCGGCGTAACAGCGGCACAGATGATGCTTCAGTATACATCAACAAATGAAGTTCCGCACAATTCTATATTACATGCTAAGCTGATTATTAGAAACTCTACATCAAACGTACAGCAAAGGAAGTCGGAATCAGAAACACGTCTTGCAGAGCAGCTCAGTCATAACGCCCAAGTGCAAGAGGAGCGTGATAACAGATGAATCCGAAGGGGAATACCGGGTCGTATGTAGCCTAAGTGGGAGCTGCTCTGTTGAGAGATGATGCGAAGGGAGGTGATACTAGCAAAGAAAGGATAAAACTACTTGTCAGCATAACCCAATAGGAGGTGCATGCAATGAAACCGGTAAGGTACTTGTTGGTGCTCGGGCTAATCAGTTTGGTGGGATTCGGCGCCTATGCTGCGACTATCGGCTTCAGCGTATCGACCCTTGCGAATCCGTTCTTCGTTATCATGAAGGAGAGCGGAGAAGCTACAGCTGCGGAACTTGGCATCGAGATGATCACCCTCGATGCACAAGATAACCTTGAAAAACAGGTTAAGGACATTGAAGACCTCATCGCGCGCAATGTCGATGTGTTGATCATCAACCCTTGCGATTCCGATGCGATCGTTCCATCGGTATTACAAGCAAATCAAGCAGGTATCCCTGTCATCACTGTCACCCGGCCGTCCAAGGGCGGAGAGGTTGTCCAACACCTTGATGTCAAGAACACGTTCGGAGGACAACTAGTCGGAGTTGCCCTCGCAGCCGAGTTGGATGGAGTCGGCAAAGTGGTTATCCTGGAAGGGATCCCGGGAGCACCTTCAGCAAGAGAGCGCCAAGAAGGGTTCCTGAACGTTATCAACCTATTCCCTGACATTGAGGTGCTATCTAGCATTACGGCGCATTACGCCCGCGAAGAAGGCGCCACAGTCATGGAAGACCTGTTGCAGGCCCATCCTGAGCTTGATGCTGTGTATGCGCACAACGACGAGATGGCCCTCGGCGCAATCCGTGCCATTGAAGCGGCAGGTCGAACCGGAATCAAGGTCTTCGGTTTCGACGCGATTCCCGATGCGATCGATGCAATCAAGGCTGGGACAATGGTTGCCACGATTAAGCAGCAGCCGGATCTTCAGATGCGGATGGCGGTAGAAACGGCGTGGGATATCATCCAAGGAAAACCATTAGAGGAAATCCCACCTGTGGTTTACATACCGATGGTGCTGATCACCAAGGCGGATCTGGACTGAAACACAGTCCTATTTGAACGCACCAGCCTGGTTTGCTCTGCAGACCAGGCTGGTGATAATGTCGGATGCCAATGGGGTTATGAAACGATGCTGAAAGCGCTGTTCACCAACACAAAGCCGATCATCGGCATGGTGCATTTGAAGCCACTACCTGGATCTCCTCTCTCTCGCCCTGGGAGTATGGGGGAAGTGTGCGCCGCCGCTGTTGAGGAAGCCCTTCTTCTGCAAGAAGGCG
>QMNL01000329.1 GCA_003647755.1 Candidatus Coatesiibacteriota bacterium | reverse complement strand
TTCTTGTAGAGCACATTCGACCCGACTTTCACCATTGTGAGCCCGAGTTTCAGCAGTTCTGCCGACTCGGCTGCGCTCTGAACTGCTTGAGCACTTCCCTGGACAAAGGGCCGGGGCAAGAAAAGGCCCAGGCCTTCCGATCTCTTTGCAGGGGGCAGTTGAAATCGTTTCGAGAAGGCAAGGTGCGAGCTCGAGAGAGCCAGCAGCAGAAGAAGCACAGCGATCGTTATTCGATTGTCCATCCCTAAGCATCCTTACGCTCATTTGACAAGACATGCCTGTCTAGGCTGACCACTTGGTCCTGCTGGACAAAAGGGTCCATTTATGGTAAATAGAGTGCAATAAACAGTTGCTGTTTGACAAGCGAGTGTTGAGCACATGCGCCGTTCAGCTCCTCGCTAATCGGTTGTGTGCGGGCCGAAGGTGGGGTGCACTATATATTATGTCTGTGGAACAAAAGAGATTGTGGGGCAAAAGATGAGTGCAGCTTTCTCCGGCGCAGAGGAGACCTAAACTGTGGTTCGCGATATGTCACGACGCTGTCGGGAGGAGCAGCCTCGGTCCTATGCACGGTTGACGAGAGCCAACGCGGCGGCAGTTGTGCTCGTGCTCCTAATCTCAGTTGCCGGCGAGCTTTATGCAACCGGTGATGGCGCCGAGACCTACCAGGTAGCAGTGGGGGCGCTAAAGGACCGGCTGTGGCAGACCGCCGCCGACCAGTTTCGCGCGCTGCTTCGCAACCGGCCACACTCCGAATACGCACCCTCGGCGACGTATTACTTGGGCTTCTGCAGTTTCCAGCTTCACGACTTCAATGGGGCGAAGAGGTATCTCAAGTCATATTTGTCAGGATGGCCTCGCGGGGAGTTCGCGACTCCATGCAGGTATTACCTCGGGCGCAGCTTGCTCGAGAGCGGCCAACCGAGGGAGGCGAGACCCTTGCTGCACCAAGTCGCCTCTGGCAAGGGCGGGCTTGTGATTGCAGCGAAGTTCTGGCTCGGCAGAGTTTTTTCTCAGATGGCCCAGTGGTCGGAGGCGGCCAAGTTGTACACCGAGGTTGTCGAATCTGGCGACACACGATACGCTGAGAGTGCCGCTTACGAGCTCGGAAGGGCGTTGGCGAGCGGGGAGGAGTATGCCAGGTCGCTGAAGGCAATTAGGCCTCTACTGAGGCAGACGAAGAATGAAGATCTGCGCTTGAAGGTCTGGCTGCTGCTAGCAGACGACTTGTTTGGCCTCGAGAAATATCGCGAGACGATCAACGAGACTCGCAAGATAATCGGCGTAGCCCCTGCGTCCTCCTCCATCCGCAGCAAGGCCTTGGCTCTGCAGGCTAAGTCATTGCGACTTTTGGGAGATTTGAAGGCGGCGGTAGATGTGTTCAGGGCGTATCTGAAGGCGTCCCCCGATTCACAGCACACCGCGTGGGCAGTTCAGAACATCATCGAGTGTCTAGTTTCATTGCGTAACTGCCAAGAGGCGAGCCAGGCACTGCTTCTTTGGGCGAACGCCTTACCTCAGGAGGTGCTCGGCGATCTTGGAGTGGAGATATCAGGCTGCTACTCGGGTTTGGGGCAGGAGGCAGCTGCCATCAAGACGCTAAAGTTCACTTTGAACCGCTTGCGGTCAGGACGACTCAAGCTGCCAGTCGCGGTCAAGTTGGCCGATTCCTATTTCAGGTCTGGCAAGTTTAGCCAGGTGGTTTTGCTGCTTTCGCCTATGCTGGGAAGAGGGATTCTGTCTCAAGACAAGGAGGTCGCTGCGGCTGCTTTACTTCTGGTTGGCGCCTCGCATGAGAAACTGCGCAGTTTCGATGAGGCTGGGAGCGACTACCGACTTCTTTTGAGCCTCAATCCCAGTCGCGAGCTGAGATGGGTTGCGAGGATAAGGCTGAGCAACCTCCTTATCGAGAGCGGCAATCTTGAGGACGCCAAGACGATGCTCTGGCGAATGGGTTCTGAGTCTCGGTTGGACAAAGGTCTCGCAGATGTCGTTGCCAAGCTGGTCGAAGCGCTGCGAGACCGGGGCGATTCTCGGGATGCCCTTTTGGTTGCCCGGGATGCCATTGACCGGCTTTGGTCGCCCGGGCCTGAAGGTCAGAGTCCCAACGAGGGCGTTGGAAATGCTTTTCTGACTGCGCTGTCAGGCCGTCACCTCTGCGATATTATCCTCAAGATCGCCAAGGCGTCGCCGGGCGATTCTGATGCGGCGTTGAGGGCACGGCTCCTTCTTGATGCGGGTGAATGTTGCTTCACATCCGGGGAGGATGCGAGTGCCAGCACGATTTACATGCGTTTCGTCCGGGAGTTTCCCCAGTCGCCGGAGCTCTATGTGGTGCTCAGCAGGCTTGGCACGATAGCGTTCCGAGCCGGCGATTTCGCCGAGGCGGCTAAGCTGTTCAAATCCGCAGCACGCAAGGCCCCGCCTGGCAAGGGGTGTGAGCTGGTGTACATGGCTTGCGAATCGCTGTTCAGGCTTGGCAGGCTTGACGAGGCGCTGCTCGGTTTTAAGCGTGTGATCGCAAGTTCCGATTGCCGGGGCCGCGTCGTCCAGAGCTCTTATCTAAAATGTGGGTTGGTCTGGGAGGAGTTTGGGGATTTTAAGAGGGCCAGGTCGGCATACTTGACCTGTGCGTCGATGGGATTTGACGAGACAGCGACGGCGGTCGCCAGGGCGAGGCTGGCACGATTGGGCGATTAGCGTTACTACGGCGGCACAGGTGTCTGGGTGCTGAAGCTATATACTTAAAACAGAGCAAGGCTTCTGGCCAAAAGCTTGATCGACCCGGGGCAAGACGGGGGCTGCCCCAGCCGCAATGCGCAGTGGAGTCCGGTCTCTTTCCCTCGTGCGGCTGAGATTCGTCCTCTTACGTCGGTATCCACGGGACCCCGAGGGGTCGAACAGCCCTTCACAGGCGAATGTTCAGCCCCGTCAGGGCTGTTTTCATCTCCTCTTTTGACGCTAATCTGACGTTCATCCCCTTGCGGGGATGTCGCAAGAACGCCGTCAGTTGAGTAGCCCCGGGAACTATTACGAAAACTTCTCTTGAGTCCCGCTCGTTTGAATCCCCCAAAGGGGGATAACGCGAGTAACCATAGGCGCCGGCCAAAGGCCCAGCCTATGGAACCCTCG
>QMNL01000328.1 GCA_003647755.1 Candidatus Coatesiibacteriota bacterium | reverse complement strand
TAGCTTTCGAAGCTCTTCCCATCAAAGACGGTAACGCCACCGGCTGTCCCGAACCAGACTCTCCCATCGCTGGATGTGCAGACCGCCTCGACCCTAGGGTCAATGAGGCGCGAATTGTCGTCGAAGGTGAGCCAAGTTCCCCTGTAGTTTCTGCTTGCACCTCTGAAAGTGCCGACCCAGACGCCACCTGACAGGTCGAGGGCAAGAGAGAAGACGTGATTGCTGGCAAGGCCCTCTGAGGTTGTGAACCTGTCGCTTGAGCAGTTTGGCATGTACCAGCGGACCAGGCCGCCGTCCGTGCCAGCCCAGACGAATGGGCCATCGAGCAGTATGGCCTTCGTAATAACATTGATGTTTGTGAACGTCTCGAATTGCATCGCCGGCGAGCATAAAGGCAGTCCTAAAATGCCCGCCAACAAGGCCGTAACAACAAACCTTCTCATCGCTAACTCCTCCTCATATAGAGCTTTTGCAGCCTATACTTCGCGACTTTGGCAGCGTCGAACCCAAGAGCGCACGTGGGGACCGGCCAGCGCGCCTCAAGAGAAGGGTAGCGATTGCGTGTCGCAATATCAAGGGCTAAATTGCTCGAGGAATCAGCTCTATTGGATTGGGGCTTTGGCCTTTGGGTGCAAGCCTTCTACGTCAGGAAGGGGTTTGTTTGGCGCTCTTGGCCGATAGTCGATCGCGGGGGACCGTAGGCGTGGCCTGGCAGGACAATTGTGTCGTCGGAGAGGGTCAGGAGGCGTTCTCTGATGGATCTCAAGAGCTGGCTCTGTGAGCCTCCTGGGAGGTCGGTTCGGCCGAGTGCGGAGACAAAAAGCGTGTCGCCCGTGAAGAGAGTCGTCCCATCGGCAAGGAGGCATACGCTGCCCGGCGTGTGGCCGGGTGTGTGAATGATCTCGACCGAGCTGTTGCCCAGGTTCAATTTTTCGCCATCTGCGAGGGTCCGGTCGGGTGGTGGCGCGGTCGAGGCGCCGATGAGCTCCGCAATTGGGATGCCGCAGTCGTCATTCAGGAGATAGAGGTCGTCTTGATGCATCAGTATGGGGCAGTCGAGCGCTTCTTTGATCTCCTTGTTTGCGCCTGTGTGGTCGATGTGGCCGTGAGTGTTGACGATCATCTTGACGGTGAGGCCGAGCCTGGCAACGGTGTCGAGTATGCGGTTGGGCTCCGCTCCGGGGTCGATGATTATCGCTTCATGCGATGTGTCGTCCCACAAGATATAGCAGTTTACATCGAGGGGGCCCACGGTCAGTCGTTCAACTCGCATTGTGTTCTCGGGAGGTAACTTGTGTCTCGGAATTGGAGCCGTCAAGAAGGCTGGGCAGCTGGTTGAGATTATCTATGACGAGCTCTGCTCCCTGAAGTTCGCCCGGAGCGCCGTAGCCGTAACTGACGCCCACCGGGATCATCTTGCACTCGGTTGCGGCCTCGATGTCGTAGGACCTGTCACCGACCATCATCGCCATTTGCGAGCCGAACTCGGCGAGTATCTCCTTCACGAGGGCTGCCTTTGGCGGGTAGCCACGCATGCCGCTACACAGAATCATATCGAAGTACTTATCCAGCCCAAACGCGTCGATGTTGGCCTCGAGAAATCCTACGCCGCAGTTGCTGGCGAGACCGAGTTTAAGGCCCATACGACGCAGCTTCACAAGTGCACCGGGTGCGCCGGGTGCGAAGGAGCCAACGCCTTCGGCGAGGAGTTTCGCCTCAAGTTGGTATATCCGCTGCTGGATTTTGGCTCTGACGGAAGGCTCAAGATCGGGAAATAACGAGGCGAAGTATTCAGGGGAGGGCTTGCCAATGCTGTCGAGGATTCGCTCTATGGTAGGTAACTCGGCGTCGATGCCGAGCTCCTCGAACATCTCTTTTGTGCCACGCTTCACAGATTGGATGGCGACGTCCCTAGCCAGGACAATGGTTCCGTCCATGTCGAACACGATGCTGTCGATTCGGTCAGGCATTGCGTCAGCTGTGGCACGTGGAACAGTAGTCCAAGTTGCAGGAGTCGCAGCCTGAGACTACAGACGGGTCTCCTTCCGATGAGGTGTAGCTGTCGGTTCTGGTTGAAAAGGATGAGAATCTCCGACGAATGTGTTTGCCTCGGCAATGTTTGCACTCAGATACTTCCTCGCCCGGGGAGACGAGCGCCTCGAAAGACTTGCCGCATTCGTCGCAGTAGTATTCAAAAATTGGCATCCTCAATACCTCCTTAGTGTCATCTCGCTAAGTTCCAAAAAACCGGAAGAAGGATTACTGTTCCCCAGCTTCTAGGAGAAAACAAAGCAGCAGTGATTGAGGTTACATTTTTCTCCAAATGCACGGCAGTCTTCTGCAGTCCCATTCATGGCCCGTGTAGTTCGGCTCGATGGTGCTTTTAGCCTGTCGGCAAGGTTGTCCCGGCAAAGGCCGTATCGCATTTGGCAGGATTTGCGGGAGGAGCACAAATCAAAAACTAGCTGGGCGTTCGAGGAAACTCCGAATCTTCACAAGATTGGTGATGGATATGTTGTGACGGCGATCTTTGCGCCGCGGGCGCCGATGAGCAGGTCCATGCCGCCCAGGAGGCTGATGGCGCCGTAGAACGTGTAGTCGCCGGGCGGAAGCAGGCTCGTGTCAATGTTCAACAGCGTATAAGTTTGAATCGACGAGGCGCTTAGCGTGAGATTGACTGGAGTGGGTGTCGAGCCCCAATCGGGGTAGTAATAGAACTGATCGTTATATTGGCAGGCGAGCCACAGCGAGACAGGAATGATCCTTCCGGTATTGGTCAGGTGTGCGCTAACGGTCAGAACGTTTTGTGAGCTTACGCTGGCAAGGAGCTGAAGCGATTGCTGAGCAGGACCATCGTCCTCGAGGCGAGAGAGGCCTCCTGTTGTGCCGACCCATTTGTCTCCGTTGTGATCGATTGTGAGGCACAGGAGCTGAGCGTCAGCTAGGCCATCAGTTTCGTCAAATGTCGTAACTGTCCCGTCGGGCTCGATCGATACGAGCTCAAAGCTGAGCGTCCCGTCCTTTGTGAGAACCCACAATGTGCCGTGCGCGTCGATCGTTCCTTTCCAGGCGGACCCGCTGGACAGCTGCGTCCAGCTCTCTCCGTCCGACCGGAAGACGCCCTCTTGCGTG
>QMNL01000327.1 GCA_003647755.1 Candidatus Coatesiibacteriota bacterium | reverse complement strand
TCGCCAGGGAGGTCTTGCCGATGCCCCTTTCTCCGACCAGGAAGATGTGCTCTTGTCTGCCAGAGGCCGCCTGCCTGATATATCGAAGCAATTCCCTAATAATATCCTCACGACCCACGAATAGGTCGTTGGGCACGGGATATCTGGGCGTGAACGGGCTTTCTCGCTTCACATCATCTTCCTACTGCCGCGCAGAAGACGAGGAGCCGGTCACGGCATCAGGCAGCCGGTGTCTCCACCGGAGATGTCCACGCCCACGCCGGTCTCGTCCGCCACCCAGAACCTGTTGTTTCCTTTCGTCGTGTAGGCGTCTTGGCCATCGGCGTCGATGAATATCCCAAGTGGCCTGCGGTAATTGCTCATGTAGGGGCCACCGTAGCCGAGGCTAGTTGCGTCCCTCTGGCTATAGACGTCGCTGCCGCCGTTGTCGATCAGGATGCCGAGGCCATCGCCCCCGTGGCCCATCGTGTACCAACCCCTGGCGGAGTAGTAGTCGTCGCCCATCACATCAACCACGATGCCGACCGAGGCGTCCAGTCCGTGCCCGATGCCAACGCCCCAGCCCCAGTATTCGTCGTCTCCCGCCTCGTCAACGACAATGCCGACGCTGTTGTGTATGCCCGCCCCCGTCGAGTAGCGCCTCGCCACGTAGGTGTCGTTTCCGGACTTGTCGTCGAGGATGCCCGTTGAGAACCAGTAGCTGGAGCCCTGTGCGAAGTAATCGCCCATGTAGTAATCATTCCCCGCCCCGTCGGTGAGGATGCCGATGCCGCCCGCGCCTTGCCAACCCTCTTGATCGCGTCGAGGGCCGAAGCCGAAGCCCTGGCCCATGCAGACGTAACGCTCCTTGCCGGGCTTATTCTCCCTGAAATCGACATCGACTCCGCCGATGAAGTAGTAGTCATCGCCCGCCCTGTCGCGGAGAACACCTGAGCCGAACGTGAACCCGAAGCCCTGGCTATACTCAGGCGAGAAGTAGATGTCGTTGCCCGATTCGTTGCTCAAGACCGCAACGCCACAGGCCGCAGCGCCCTGGGACATCTCCTTGCCCAGGAAGATGTCATTACCATACATGTCCTGGAGGATGCCGATCCCGAATGTGGACGCTCCCTGGCAGTGGTCCTGCGCGATATAAGTGTCATCTCCGAAAGCGTCTATCAGAACGCCGATCCCGAAGAGCCCCCACCCCTGGCAGCCACTGCTGGTCGATTCGTAAACGTCGTCCCCCGCAAGGTCGATGCAGACTGAGATCGGAGTGTCGTCCCCTGCCGCGCCCGCCGTTCTGCCTTCATAGGTATCGTTTCCGCCTATATCGACTAGAAGCGCATTCCTCTCGCGCACCCCGTTCGTGGTGCTGTCAAAGAGGTTGTCGCCCGCTCCACCCACCATGACGAAGCCGATGGGAGTGTCGAACCTGAAGAGAATCGGCTCGGTTGACGAGTCATAGACATTCGCGAAGAAGTCCTCGGAGCGCCTGATCCCGGACAAAAGCGTCGTCCCTGCATTCAAGAACTGCTCGAAGTCAACGTGGTCGTGCCATTCGTCGAACACGCCGCTCAAAAACGAGCCGTTGTAATAGCAGAGCGGATAGGAGTTGAGGACGTTATCGTAAATCTGGCTCCTCATGTAGGGAGTAACTCTGGCAAAAGCGCTGTCCAGTTTAGCTGAGGCGTCGTTCATCGCGAAGAGAGCCATGGCCATCGCCTTGCGCAACTCCGAAGAGAGGTTCGCGGCCTGTGCGGCCAGCTCGTCCCGCTGGGACTGAGTCAGCGACCGGCCGTGGCTGGAGTAAATCTCGGCGATGGCATCCTGAAGAGGCGTGCTCGACAGGAAGTGATCGTACTGCGCCGGCAGAACTGAAGGCCCAAGGGGCGAGGCTGCCGTCAGGAGATATTCCTGAGGCTCTTGGTCCTCGAAAAGCATCTCGTCCGTGAGCTCCTTCGCAAATGGTGGCCCTGCGAAGGCGTCGTTAAGAACGTCTTCCGTTATCCCCAGAACGCATTTTTCGATGTAGGGATATGGGCGATAATAGACCTCTGTTGGCCTGTTGAGCGATTTGCGGCTCATACACATTATCTTGAGAGCCATATCGACTGCGTTGGGCTTCGTATCCGGCGAACGGTTCCCGCGGGCCAAGTCTCTCGGACTGATCGCCGTCAGGTCCGACATCCGGTGCGGTGGAGAAGACGCCTGAACATTCGGCTCGCGGTCCGGCGTCAGGGTCGAGTGTCCGCCCGTGTCAACTGCGAAGAGCACACCTCCACAGTTGCCGAAGTAGGCGACACCGTCGTCCGTTATCGTGATGCCTCCCAGGATGGGCTTGCCGGTCAATTTTGTGCCGTCGATCTCAACACCCGTGTTGAAAGACCACTGCCGAATCGAGTCCTGCCTCAACGCGTAGGCCTTGTGGTCGCTTGTGCCGAAGTATATCTTGTCATCCGGGCCCAACGTCGGCGAGCCTGAGATGACCTCGACAGAGGAGATGGTGAACCTCCAATTCTCGGTCCCACCAGCGGCGTCAACGCAGAATAAGACGCCAGCATTGCTCCCGAAGAAGACCTTCGTGCCAACCACGAGCGGTGAGGAGAAGATTGCATCATCGGTATCGAACCTCCATTTCAGCGCACCGGAAGGATCGACCGCGTAGAGAGAGCCATCCATTCCGCCGGCGTATATGGTGTTGTCGGGCCCCACACTGAGGGCACGGGTGAACCAGGTGTTGCTCTGGTATCTTGAAAGCTCGTTCAGGTCCTTGTCAACAACGTAAATCACGCCGTCATAAGAGGAGAATGCGAGCCTGCCATCGGAGAGAAACGTCGGCCTGCTGTCCACCCAGCCACTAGTCTCAAATCGAGCCAAGAGGCTGCCTTCGGGGCTGAGTTTGTACAGATAGAAGTCGTCCGAGCCGAAGTAGATGTTGCCCTCGAGATCGATCGATGCGGTGGACAGGATGGGGCCTCCAGTGGAGTAACTGAAGACAAGTCCACCCTCCTTGTCGAGGCAGTAAAGGACACCATCGAGCGCTCCGAAGATGATCCTGTTCTGGTTGTCGAAAATGGGGTCTGCGAGAATCGGCGCGCCGACCTCAAACCTCCAAAGTTCGCTCCCCGATGCGTCAACAGCGTAGAAGTTGCCGTC
>QMNL01000326.1 GCA_003647755.1 Candidatus Coatesiibacteriota bacterium | reverse complement strand
CAAGGCGGTGATTTGGGCGTGCGAGAACTGGAATCAGTGAGCTGAACACCGCCAGCCCTAACGGGGCTGAATGTGAGTAGCCCCACGTGCAACGTGGGGTTAAGGGCGCATCCAATTCCGCCTTCCAGGAGGTTTGAGGCCATCTGTCCGTAGGCTGGGCCTGCGGCCGGCGCCTACGGCTACCCATGTTCATCCCCTTACGGGGATGCAGGAAGGACGCCTTCAGTTGAGCAGGCCCGGGCACGATTACGAAAACTCCTCACCTAGAGATTCTTGATTTTTTGATGGTGCCATGTATGTTTGGTGTCTCGTGTGCCAAAGTTTCTGGGCCATAAGTTCAAGAGAGGTTGGGGATTCTTGCAGGTAAGAGCTGTAACTGTCAGATTGCGTCAGATGGGCTCATTCGAGCGATGTGCTTGTCGCCACGTATGGGTCGATTGTGGCGATCTTTGTGTTGTCGGCTCAAAGGGGAGGGAGCGGTTTGGCCGCGTTGTCTCTGGCCCCAAAATGACCGATCCGGAGAAGCTGTCCTCGGAGCAATGGGAGGTGCTGCGACTCGCGACAGAGGACGATTTCCAGAGGGTTGTTGAGAACGAGCGGCTGGAACGGGACGCGTTCCAGGTTTGTCGGCAGCTGATCCTGAAAAGAGAGCTTCCAATGAAGCTCGTGCGGGTCGAGTATGCTTTCGACAGATCGCAGGCTTTATTCTACTTCACAGCGGAAACAAGGGTCGATTTTCGAGAACTTGTTCGCGATCTCGCGCATCAATTTCGGACGAGGATAGAGCTCAAGCAGGTCGGCGTCCGGGATGAGGCGAAGATTCTTGGAGGCATAGGGTATTGTGGGCGGGAGCTGTGCTGTAAAGCGTTTCTTCGCAATTTTCGGCCAGTTTCCAAGAAAATGGCGCGAGACCAGAATCTGACGCTCAACCCCTCCAAGATATCTGGAATATGTGGCCGACTGCTCTGTTGCCTGGTCTATGAGGAATCCATGTATGAAGAAATGAGTCGCGGGATGCCGGGGGAGGGTGCGGAGATTGAGACGCCCTCTGGCCCTGGGAGGGTCAAGGCCGTCAATCCTCTCAAGCAGACGGTCGATGTTCAGCTCGATTCGGGAGCGACTCAGTCCTTCAGCGTCGCCGATGTTAGCTTGCCGAAGGCTAACGGTGCGGTATCGGCGGCGGGGCGCGATAATAGCGGAGGGAATGTTAGGACGTCTCGCTCGGATTCCGGGGGTCAATAGCTTCTGTCTGGGTAGATATTGGTGTTGGCAGGTTCATCGGTGGCCATTCAGGATTTTGTAGCTAGGATAAGTAGATACATTTTGAATAGGGTTCATTTGAGTAACAGCATCGACCTTGACGGCGGCTGGCGAGGGGTGTATAGACAGATGTCTTGTGGTTGGGTTCATCTCGACTTGTGTGTTTTTGCCAACGCATTGATGAAGAGGGTTGTCTTTCATTGAGGATAGTCGGAACCTGTCGGGGAGCAGCTCGCCCGTTGTTTTTGGTTGTTCTGGTTCTCGTTAGCATGGTTGGAGGGGTGGGACTTGCGACCCATTCGTCCGATTTGGCGCCCTCTCCTCCTGAGAATCCGCAGGTCCGGGACAGGCCCAACGATGCTGGCTCGGCCATCGAGATTACCTGGGATGCGTCCTTCGATGACACCATTGGCCGGGGGATCGTCAGCTCCTATTCTGTTTATCGTTCCACTGAGGCTGTGAGTGGTTTCGAGTGCATTGGCACGGTTGGTTCTGGGCGTAAGAGTTATAAGTTCATTGACGACAAGGTTGAGGACGGTCGTCGGTATTTCTACAAGCTTGTCGCCCAGACAGGAAGCGGTGCCTTTTCGGGTGCGGAGGTGTTGGGTCCCGTAATGTCGTCTGCCCAGTGGTTTAACTCCAACAGGCTGGCCATGCTGATCGCTCTGATCATTGTCTCGACCTCGGTTTTGGTGTTCATATCGTTGGCTCGGAAGGGCAAGAAACTTTATATCAGACCGATTGCAGGGCTTCAGGCAGTTGACGAGGCGGTTGGCCGAGCGACGGAGATGGGTCGGCCAGTGCTGTACATCCCCGGCATCATGGACATGGACGACGTGCAGACGATAGCCGGCGTGGCGATTCTTGGCCGTGTGGCCAGAAAGACGGCGGAATACGAGACACCACTTTCCGTTCCCGTGTCGCGCTCTGTCGTGATGTCAGCCGCGCAGGAGACAGTGAAGGAGGCCTATTGGGACATGGGCAAGCTGGAGGCCTATCATCCGGACATGGTTCGTTACATAACAGATGACCAGTTCGGCTTTGCAGCGGGAGTCGATGGGATCATGCTTCGGGAGAAGCCGGCCACCATCTTCTTCCAGGGAGCGTTCTACGCCGAGTCGCTGATACTCGCCGAGACAGGCCACTCCATAGGTGCGATACAGATAGCGGGGACGGCTATGACCTCGCAGCTGCCTTTCTTTGTAACGGCGTGTGATTACACGCTCATCGGCGAGGAGCTGTTTGCGGCCGGGGCCTATTTGACGGAGGACCCACGGCTTATGGGCAGTCTGAAGGGCCAGGACGTCGCCAAGGGGCTTGCCATAGCATTTATTATTGTCGGAGCCATCCTGGAGCTGTCGGGCATCCATTGGCTGACAGAACTTTTGGTGGTCAACTGAGAGAGGCTGGTTTATGAGGCGCGAGATACCACTGATCATAACGTTCATCTGCGGCGCTACGATGGTGGTTCAGTTCTTCATTCCGCACGCTCCGTTTAGCGGTTTGAAGGCGTATTTCCAGCATTCATATATGGTGATAGCGGCGTTTGCGATGATTTTAGGCATCGGTAACCTGCTGAAGTTGCACGCCAAGAAGGTCCGGGACAAGAGGCCGAAATGGGGTTACAGCATCGTGCTGATGGCCGGTCTGGTCGTCATTGCGGTCCCGGGGTTTTTCTTTGGTGGGATCAAGCAGGATACCGTGTTTGATTTCATCTTCCAGAACGCCCTTGTCCCGATGCAGTCAACAATGTTCGCCCTGTTGGCGTTTTTCGTTGCGTCAGCGTCGTATCGTGCCTTTCGTGCGAGAACGGTCGATGCCGCCCTTCTTCTTACGGCTGGCTTCCTTGTGATGCTCGGTCGAGTGCCGATCGGGGATAGT
>QMNL01000325.1 GCA_003647755.1 Candidatus Coatesiibacteriota bacterium | reverse complement strand
CTCCGGCAGCACCATGTTCGTGAATCTCGAGCCATGCAGCCACTATGGCCGGACACCGCCCTGCGCCGATCTAATAGTCAGGACCGGCATCAAGCGCGTCGTTGTGGGCACGGTTGACCCGAACCCGCTCGTCGCAGGCCGGGGCATCGCCACCCTCCGGAAGGCGGGCATTGAGGTCAAGGTCGGCGTCCTGGAGGACCAGTGCAGAATCCTGAACGAGGCCTATTTCAAGTTCATCACGACCGGCATGCCCTTCGTAACGCTCAAACTCGCCCAAACGCTGGACGGCAAGATAGCCACCAAGTCTGGCGACTCGAAGTGGATCACTGGCCTCAAGGCTCGTAAGTTCGCCCACAGGTTGCGTGCTGAAAGCGATGTTGTGCTCGTGGGCAGGGGAACTCTGGCGAAGGACGACCCAAGGCTCACCGTCCGCCACGTGAGGCCCGCCCGCAAAGACCGACCCATCCGTGTGATTCTCGACAGCACGTTACAAACGTTGCCTACTGCCAAGGCCCTTACGACGGGTCAATGCGACACAATTATCGCGACCACCGAGGCTGCTTCGTTGCAGCGAGAGGAGGCACTCAGACGCGCCGGCGCCTCGATCATCAGATCTGATGCTCAAGACGGTCGCGTAGATATCGAGGCTGTGCTTAAGTCGCTCGCAGAGAGGGGACTTACGAGCGTGCTGGTGGAGGGCGGCGCCGAGGTGGCATGGGACTTTGTCGCAAGAGGCCTCGTGGACAAGGCGGTCTTCGTGATAGCGCCGAAGGTGCTGGGCGGACGGGAGAGCATTCCTTCGGTCTCAGGTGCCGGGTTTGCGTCCATATCCGAGGCAATGCAGTTTGGAGTTCACAAGGTGATGCGGTTAGGAGACGATATCGCCCTGATTGCATATCCGCGTCGGGTGCCGATTGACGAACATGGTTGACAGAGATGGCGTCCTACACCAGTATCTAAGCATGTGCAGTTGACAGGTCGCGGTGATTGGGGAGGCTACAGAGATGCTGGACGTTGAGGTTGCCCGGGAACAGATGGCGGAGGAACGGAGTAAGCTCGAGGAGCTGCAGATAGTTCAGGCTCTTGCTCAACCCAAGGAGCTGCCGGCGCTCCCAGCTATCGCCGTGCGTGTGATGCAGATCACATCCGACCCAAAGGCGAAGCTTCCGGACCTGAAGCGCATGATCGAGACGGACGAGGCGCTCGCCTCAAAGGTGCTGAAGTTCTCCAACTCTGCGTTGTATGGCCGTGCAGGCCGCGTGTCCACGCTAACCGCCGCGATAACGGCTCTCGGTTTCTTGACCGTCCGTTGGCTTGCGGTTACGGCCTCGGCACACACTCTCTTCCGCAAGAGCGGCGGTGGCGATCCGGACCACGCTGGACTCTGGGAACATTCCCTCAAATGTGCTACCACCTCCCGCATCCTCGCCAAGCGAATCGGCACCGGACAAGACATCGAGGAGGCGTTCGTGGCCGGACTGTTGCACGACATCGGCAAGCTCGCCATCCTTGACAAGCTGCCGGGGTACATCTCGAGGTTCTGTCAATGGTGCGAGGCTCTCTCGGTGGAGTTCTCTCAGGTCGAGGTGGATGTCATCGGCGTCGATCACAGCGAGGTCTCGGGACACGTGTTCGAGCTGTGGAATATGCCCCCATCTCTGTCGGATGCGGTATCGCACCACCATTCTCCCCAGATGGCCAAAGTGAACAGAAGCATGGCTGAGATACTCTGGACGGCCAACGAGTTCTTCCCAATGGAAGGGTGCGGCCACCCATCGCCAACCGACGAGGAGCTGGCCACCCTGCCGCTGATGCTTAAACACAACATGAACGAGAGGGACGTTGCGGCCATCAAGGAAGAGACCATGTCGCGCTACTCCGAGCTCTCTGACCTGCTCAGGTAGCCCGAGTCTTCTCAGCCTGCTCCGATTTGCTCAGCCTCCGCCTGCGTGCGCCCAGACCGCCGAGCCCATCTATCTTGCTCTGTGAGGCACGCAGCCCTCTGCCAGTGTCTCCAGACCGCGGCCGTCCCACGCATCGTCGCCGTGGTCGAGGACGGCGAGATTGCAGACGGCCCGTATGCGTAGGGAGGCGCTGGGGCAGGCCCGCGTGCCTGCCCCGGAATGGGTCTTAGGCGCGGCCGTAGAGAGAGATGGTTGTGCGAGGCCTTTACGACTGTGTAGAATTGCGTTTTAATGGTCCGTGTCGGCTGAATTGTGATCTTGTCTCTAGTATGGATGGTATAGACATGAAGACACGTGTTTTCGGGTTGATTATGGTCACCGTCGCGCTTCTGGGTTTACTGTTAGGGTCGGCCACCGCGGCGCCACGGATAGCGATCTACACGGACAAGCAGAGCTACCAACCTGGGGACACGATTGAGGTGAGCCTGGCGGGGGATAATCAGGGCGAGGGGATGTCCGTTGACGTGTATATCGGCCTGCTGACGCCAGACGGCGAGCTCTGGGCATTCAGCCCCTATTGGGGCTGGTGCTGGTATGAGGTCGATCCGTGGATTGAGAGCATCTACGTGCCGGCGGGCTTCACTATGAATCAAAGGCCTTTCTTCTGGTTCGATCTGCCATGCTACCGGCCGGTCATAAACGCAGCTGGCGAATTCTATTTTCTGGCTGCGTTGAGCGGGCCTGACACGACGGATTTCCTGGGCGAGATATCCGTTGCGGCGTTCAGGACCGGGATACCGCAGGCTTCGGACTACTACGTTGACGTAGAGCTTGGCAATGATGCGAACGATGGCTCTGAGGAACGCCCCTGGGCCTCGATCACACATGCCTTGAATTGGGTGGAAGGCCGACAAGAGGCTCCCGTGGTGATTCATGTCGCTCCTGGGACCTACGATCGGCATTGGCCCACCCACGAGCTTTTCCCGCTTAAGATGAAGAGTTGGGTCTCGCTCGTCGCTGAAGGGCCTGGGACAACAATTGATGCGGAGGAGGAATGTGGGACCAGCGTCATCTCCTGCGAGGACGTGCAGGGCGGGACAATTCGTGGGTTTACGATTACGGGCGGCGGCCCTGCATTCAGTATGATGGGCGGGGTCAAGTTTGGAGGAGGGATATTCTGCTGCGACAGCTCCGTTCTGATCGCAGATAACACGATAATAGGGAACAGCGCGGGGTGGCCT
>QMNL01000324.1 GCA_003647755.1 Candidatus Coatesiibacteriota bacterium | reverse complement strand
TCATTCCTGTGCAGACCAGTTTTGCTCCCGTTTATCATCGGCCTTTTCGTCCCGATGATGCTTCTATTGTCGAGGCGCAAGGTGATACATAGGGCGGCAGTTTGCTCAATCGCTTTCCTCGCCGTCTTCGTCTTTGCAGTCTCGCCGTGGGTCATCCGGAACTACATCGTGTTCGACCGGTTCATCCCGACCGACACGCACCTGGGCTGGGTACTATGGCATAACACGAGAGTGCACTTCGATTTCGACGCCGATTTCGCCAGGTCCAGGCGCGAGATGGACGAGCTGCAAGCGGAAGGAAGGCTGACGAGCGAGGCCTTCTTCGACGCGATCCAGCGATATGCCCACTTCGGCGTTCGGGCACAGCAGAATGGGATTGCCAAGGCCTACGGTCCCTCGCAGGTGCCGCAGACGGAGACCGAGATCAGCCATTTTTTCATGAATAAGGCCGTGGAGTTCTACCGCCAGCATAAACTCCGCTTTCTGAGGGACAGGGTGGCGAACTTCATCAACTTCTGGATGCCGATCTCCTCCATCGAGGGCAGAAAGGGCGAATACCTTTACTCCTACGGTGTGATCGTCATCTTCGCCGCCATCGGCCTTTACTTCGCCATCAAGAAACAGAAACTTGTCCCATCGCTGCCGCTTCTTCTGATCGTGGCGAACTTCTGGATTGCAACAACCCTCGTCATATACCACTCGCGGCTCAAGATGCCCGCCGACATCGCAACGATCGTCTTCGCGGGATACTCCATGGATGCAATCGTCCGCGAGAAGGGCCTCAAACGGCTTCTGTGCATTGCCGCCATCGCCATTGGCCTCAATCTCGTTGCTGGCCTCTTCCTCCTGCCGCTCAAGGAGCTGGTCAAGGCGGTGCTGTGAAGCAAACGCCCGCTCGGGAGCGCATCCCTGCACGCCTGATCGCCTGGCTCCGTTGTCCGCTTCCCTCATGTCCTCCGTGCGACCTTGTTCGCCAAGATCGAGATCAGACGGGCGTTCTCATCGTTCGGCACGTAGTAGCCAGGCGGCCTCTCCTCCTCAGCAGGCTGCGCTTCCTCTGGCGCCTCGCTCTTCCCGTCTTGCATCATCCGTCCCTTCGTGGGTGTTCGTGTCCTTCGTGGAGCCACTACCACTCCTCGATCATCTGGCGGCGCGTGTGCGGGATGGTCTGCTCGGGAGTGCCCTTACCGGCCTCGGTGTCGGCTATCATCTGGGCGAGCCCCTTTAGCAAGCGTCTGGGTGGGTTCTTCAGCGCTCGCTTCTCCTTCTCCAGGTATTGAAGCAGCGCCGACATCTCCGCCTCCCAGTAATCGCAGGTCGCATGCACCCGCGCGGGTGCATCGCCTATGTATCCGGCTGGGTCCTCTAGTACCTCAAGATTCTTAGGACTTAAAGAGGTCAAAGCCTCGTTCAGCGATTCGTCCTGACGGGCGAGCTCCAAGACACTCATCCCTCTCTCACGTGCGGCTGACGCAAGGTCTTTCGCTTTCTGATATGCGTCAGGGACGCCGGCGAGCGACAGCACAATGTAGAGCGGCTCGGCAGTGATGAACGCCTTGCTCGCGTCGAGGTTTGCCCGCATTTTCTTCTCGTCTATGACAAGCCGGTCAAGCGTGTCTCGCATTCGCACAACTGCGTAGTCGAACGCGGCCACGAGCTCCACCGTGAACCGCCCCGAGGCGGAGTTGGTGAGGTCTCGCTGGTGTTCGGACGTCTGGTCGAGGTATTGGGTGATCATTCTCGGCATGAAGGCCTTGTAGAGGCTCTTGATGTTCTCGAAGCTCTTGGGATTGGTCTTGTGCGGCATTGTGGATGAGCCGATGCCGGTCTTGCCCCGCGGCTCGATCACCTCGGCTATCTCGGTTCGATGCAAGTGCCGCATGTCATCGGCGAGATTGGCCAAAACGGAGAAGGTGCTCGTTATCGCGTGGGCGAAATCGGTAACGAACTCGGGCTCGACTATCTGCGTCGAGGTGAACGTCTCCGAGGGCAGAAGGCCGAGTCTGCCGAGAAAAAGCCGCTCGACAAGGTGTGCTGATTTTGGAAACTTGAGCGCCAGAGCGTTGTGGGCGCCCACCGCCCCGGCTAGTTTGCCCCGTAGATTCTGCCTGGCGTCCTCTATTGCGATCGCTCGCCGCCCAAGACGGCTGACATAGGCGGCGAGAAAAAGCCCGAACGTGATCGGCTCGGCGTGCATCCCGTGCGTCCGGCCGATCTGAACCGTCTCGGCGTGCTCCCGTGCGAGCCTTGAAACAGTCGAGATGAGCGAGGCAAGGTCGGGGATGAGGACCTCGCGAGCCAGTTCCTGATAGCGCAGCGCGTTGGCCGTGTCGAGGATGTCAAACGAGGTCGCAAACAGGTGCACGAACCGCCCAGCCTCCGGGGAGACCTTCTCCCTGATCGCCTCGACAAGCGCCCTTGACGTGTGATGGAGAACCTTGTCGAGCTCGTAAACCTCGGCGGCCGTAACCTCGCGTGATGCGTTCGTTACCTCATCTGCAACGCCTCGCGAGCAAAGGCCCAGGTCGGCGAACGTCTCAACGAGCGCCGCCTCGACCCGGCACTGGTATTTTATTGAAGCGTTTTCGGAGACAAAGGGCTGTAACTTCGAGAAAATAGACTTTTCACCGCCATAATATCGGAAATCGAGCGGACTAACTGCTTGAAAACGATCCATTGTTCTGCTCCTTTCGGTAGATTAGTATCGGCAGTATATTCGTGTCGCGACCTTCTGGTCAACGGGGTTGTGATTAAGATGAGCGCCAGGATCAAGGTGAACATATTACCGATAGATGTGTGGACGGCAAGGTGACAGGACGATCTGATCAGCGAACCCGCTGGCTTGTCCTAGCGATCGTAGTTGTCGGCGTCGCCCTTCGGCTGGCGATCTATTTGCACGGCAAAATCCTCTGGATTGACGAGGCGATGCTGGCGCTCAACGTGGCCGAGCGTTCTTATGCGCAGCTTCTCGAGCGCCTCGACTGCATGCAGGTGGCGCCGCCCATCTTCCTTATCATCAGCAGGTTCATGTTCGTCTCCTGGGGACATCTGGAATATGCGCTGAGGCTATTCCCCCTTATCTGTGGGTCCATTACGTTGGTCCTCATGGCTCGCCTCCTGCTGAAGCTCTCGTCGCGCTTCTCCGCCCTGTGTGCTATGGCAATAGCTGCATTC
>QMNL01000323.1 GCA_003647755.1 Candidatus Coatesiibacteriota bacterium | reverse complement strand
TGAATAACCCCGTGAGTCTGAGGAGGACATCGTTGCACGCTGGCAACAATATTCAAAGCTTCGTTATGTAGTTGTTGTCGATGGGCAATCAAAAAGATCTTTTCGTTATCAACTGGACGAATGCTGGCCACGAAAAGCGGTTCGGCATCATTGGCCGCTTCCAGAAGACTATCTGGAAGCACAAGATGCCCAACGTAGTCAATTAGGATTTGCTCCAAGGGTTGATCCTCCTGATGGAGCTCTCCTCTCGCAGTGAGTGCAAGCCAGTCCCGAATTCGATGAACGAAGCTAGGGGATGTCCAGCGGCGTTTGATCTCCTCGTAGCGCTCGTCGTAGAGACAGAGATTCCGCGGAAATTCTTGAATGTGAAGGTTAAGATGGGGAACCTGCGGGAAATCTTTGCGCAGCGCGTGAACGAGCGGGTAAGTGCTATCGGCCTCATGGAATGTTGCTGCAATCCGTTCGGACGGTCGGATTGGATAGCGGCATAACTGAGGTACCTCAACCTCCACCTCGAAGACGACTGTCTCGAGGTTGTCCATTTTTCGGCATTCCACGAGGCTGGCAAACGGAATCTTACCCGCATCCAGCATAAACGCGAGGTCACAAACCTTCTCGATCTCAAGCTGATCGAGACTCACGATTTCGCCATCGGCCTCGAAAAACTCAGTTTCCATTCGCTTCAACCTGCCCTCGGAGCGCGTTGTGAGGTGGATATATAGGCTGCACCAAGGACGCTCTTCTTAAGTGTTCCTTTTGTTCTTCCGATCTCAATCACTAAAGGCTTAGGGGCATTAGGCGTAGGGTGCTCCATGGTGACTACGAACTGTCCATTGAGGTCAGCAACAACATCCTTGTAATACTCAGCTGCCTGGCGGTGTGGGGGCTGATCATCCTTATCCTCGTCTGTGCCGGCCTCGGGAATCGGATTGCTAGTTGAAACTGCTATGGCTCCGCTTTGTCCTTGCTCCTTGTACAACCAATCAACCTGCTCAACGGCCTTGGTCTTGCTCTTGCCCTTTTCAGGACCGATTGACAGGTAGCTACAGTGGTGTGGAAGCTTGGCAATGTCCCATTCGAGACGATGGTCGTTACCTTTGCTTCTTGTTATATCCACGATGTCCGACAGTGCTTCGTGAGTTGAATCTGCTAGGAGCAGAGCCTTAGTCAGAACCCCGTCGATCTCGAAGGTGACGTGCATCACCAGCGAATCTTCGTTCCGGTCCTCGACCGTGTTCTCGTCTTGACGCACAGCGAATGGCGAGTGGACGAAGAACTCGACCTTATCTGCAGACAGCGTGAATTCGGGAGCAACTTCCCCCGCGTCAGTGATCAGGTGAAGGCGATCGTCCAGGTTGATGTCGTTTTTCTTGCACCACTGTCGTAAGCGTTCCGGCCGCGAGAAGACACGGATGCCTTTCCTTTCTCGGAAGCGGTGACGGGCTTCTTTCTGGAGGATACGAGCCTCGTCATCCTCGGGGCCTTGCTCGGTGATAAGGGCAGCAGGCACCCACATGACATTCATCTTTATACGGTCGTCGCTCTGGTACTTCTTAGCGTGCTCCAGGAAAAAGAATTCCGTAGCACCATTGAAGTGGTCTTTGTCGAGATGGCTGAACGCGACCACATCAAAGTAGTCGCGATTGCTTTCCTCAAGGTCTTCGCGGAGTTCTTTGGGGAGATCGCAGCGCAAGTCATCTTCATCTTCCGGGTCACGAGAGTCCGCAAAGTCAAAGAGGATTTTCTTACCGCACTCCAGATCAATGCGACAGCAGTCAGCATTCCCCAACGGAAACAACGTTATTTTGTGCATGGGTTATCTCCTTGTAATCCTTTACAGTGTCACCTCCAGGCACGCAAGCAGCTTGAAGGCATTGCGCAGCCTTAACAAGGCCGTTATCCGCTGATCCCTTACAGTTGATTTCGAATCCAAACACATCTACGTCATCCCCAAAGCCTTCATGGCTGCTGTCATGGGGTCGGAGAAGAAGATGGGGTCAACCCGCTCGACGATGTCGCCCGACACATCCAGGAAGTTCCGCTTGTTCTCCAAAGGAACCAGGGCCCGTCTTGCCGCAGCCCACCGGAATTTGAAGGATGGCGTGCTCGGAACTATTCCGGAAATGCTGGCGTGTGCGGAACCATCCCTCCACTTGGGGGTCACGCAGGTCCGGGTTGCCCTGAATGAAGGCCCGGGGCGTGTTGAAAAACGTGATATTTCGTCATTCGTCATATTAGGCCTCTGTTTCCCTTGGCATTATTTCTCCCAAGGCACCTCTTACCCCGCAATCAACTTGTGACTCTGAGAACAGTTGCTGCGACATCCTCAAGCGCGGTGTACTCCGGCGAATTCTTAAGCCTATTTCGCAACCGTCGACGCCTGCTGGCAATGGGTTTTGTCGGGTCGGCAATGTTCTGATCAGAGGTGATGATTGGGCCAGCCAAGTCGGAAAGCTGTTTCGCTAGGTCTCTCACCTGAGTGTGATCAAGGTTTCTTGGGTCAAAGGGTGGGATCACGCGGTTTGGCAACGTATGCAAGTGGCGGGGACCTAGCTCACCTTCCGGATTGAATTCGCGGATGGCTTCGGAGAGCGCATCTGTGTTGATCAGACCAACCCGATACCACGCTTCCTCTTCGCTGGCCACGAGCGACCAGTAAAGCGTTTGGTCGACTACGATGTCCGGATGTTCGGCGAGCGACAAGAAACTGGCGCAAGCTACGCCTCCACCAGCGCCATTTAGCACGAGATACTGATTCGGCGAAAACACCTGGCGACTGAGCTTGTGGCGCTCATCGATCTTTTCGTGAAGTGGCTTAACGACGTCATCATCAGCCATAGCCCGGTCGATTCGCTGAAACCGGCGCGCAGTCTGGTTGTATCCAGCTGTGCGGATAGCAGCTGCCTCCATTATCTCCCATTGTCCGGCCTCGTCGCGTCGGGCAGGGATGGCGACATGGACGAAGTTGCCGTCCAGCATAAACGGAAGGAGGTT
This sequence comes from Candidatus Coatesiibacteriota bacterium, assembly GCA_003647755.1. Lineage (GTDB taxonomy): Bacteria > B130-G9 > B130-G9 > B130-G9 > B130-G9 > B130-G9. The sequence goes on along the minus strand of QMNL01000323.1, from coordinate 194 downwards.
CAGCGACTGAACCATTCGATGAATAAAGCAAGGTGCAACGAAGCCGTTGAACGTTCTACCCCGGAGCTTCTTGGGTAGTGTAAAATATTTTGTGTGAATTCTGAAAGGGTAGAAAAAAGGCACTTTTCCTTGTAATGGTTTTGATCACCAAAAAATCAAACCGAAAGGAGAAGTGCCATGAACGTAGAAATCAG
>QMNL01000322.1 GCA_003647755.1 Candidatus Coatesiibacteriota bacterium | reverse complement strand
CCCTTTCAGGGCTGTTTTCCTTTTCTTCTTTGGCGTTGATCCGTAGGTTGCACCTACGGCTACTCACGTTCATCTCCTTACGGGGATGCAGGAAGGACGCCTTCAGTTGAGCAGGCCCGGGCACGAGCACGAAAACTCCTCCCCCCTTTCAGGCTTGGTGTTCTGGCTCCAATCAGGTAGTCTATTCGGGGATAGTCTGGATTTTTGAGGCAAGGAATATCAAGTAGGATATCTGAAGCGCTGGCAGAGACAAAAGGACAGACGACTTTGGACAAGGCTCAATCGGCGCAGTCGCGCGCCCATGGGCGACCTGAACGCCTTGCACGGCCGCAATTCATGTTGGTCCCCTCGCTTGCCTGCCCTGCCAATTGCGCTTACTGCTTCAGCAGTCGTGATGGGCCCAGTATGGCGCCGGAAGTGGTGGACGAGGCGCTCGAGTTCGTCTCTCGGGTGTCGAAAGAGACGCATCAGGAGAAGATCAGGGCAACGCTTCACGGCGGCGAGCCATTGGTCGCGGGCCACGGTATCCTTCGCCGGATTCTCGAGGGGCTGAGGGCGAGATTCGGCAGCGGCGGATACGAGGTTGCGCTTCAGAGCAATCTCTGGTTGCTGGACGATGAGTTCTGCGAGCTGTTCGCCGAGCATAACGTCGAGATAGGCACGAGCCTCGACGGCCCGGAGCACATCACGGATGCACAGCGAGGCGAGGGCTACTTCGAGCGCACAATGCGAGGCATCAAACTGGCACGCGAGCACGGATTGCACGTTGGCTGCATCGCCACGTTCACGCCGGCCAGCGCGGTGCGATGGCGAGAGGTTGCCGAGTTCTTTCTCGCGCAGAGGTTGAGTTTCTCGCTTCAGCCGTGTGTGGTGCGGATGGGCGACCCTGACAGCTCGTACAGTCTCCCTCCGGGCGAATTCGCAGATGCTCTGGTGCGCACGTTTGAGTTCTACATTGCCCACAGGCACGAGATGATCGTGCCGTCGCTGGATGCGATGTGTTGGGGGGCGTCTTTCGGAGAGAGTCCGGTCTGCACGTTTAGCAACTGCCTCGGGATGTTCCTGGCCGTTGACCCACACGGGGGCATCTACCCGTGCGAGCGGTTCTGTGGCATGACCCCGTATCGGTTGGGGTCTCTTTCGGGAAGGCCGACATTTGCGGAGCTCCTCAATAGCCCGATCGCCCGCCGTATGGCTGAGCGACAGTCGCGGGTCCGCCAGGCGTGCGCGGGATGCGAGCACCTTGACTACTGTCTGGGTGGGTGCCCATACAACGCCTGGGCGGGCACCCTTGCCGGCGTCAAGGACCCCTATTGCGAGGCCTACCACAGAGTATTCGACCACATCAGGCGGCGCGTAGTTCAGGAGATGCACTCGAAGGAGAACGTGGCGGCGGTTGCGCAGCGCCCGTTTGCCCAGGATGGCCATCCGCTGCTCAGGAGTGGCCCGCTGAGTGAACTTCTCCAACGCTCCGTTCGCACGGGCCGCTGACAATCAGACGGGCACATCAGCGTGGAGGCTTGACGCTGCTCTCGTCGGTCATGGATACGACCGGGGGGTTGGCCGCCTTTCTGGGCTGTTTGCTCCGTGCGAGGCCAATTCTCGTCAATTTGACTCTCGATGCGAGCTGCCGCGGGTCTTGAAAGGGTGCTGAATATCGTGATAACTTGGACAGTGTTGGGTTCTGTTCTGGAAAGTATGGTTTGATACTGCATTTTGAAAGGAGGCTAGTGCGAATATGTTTGAGCGCGCGAAGTTGAACTGGCATCTGCGAAATCTGGAAAGCGAGAGCTGGAAGAGGCGCGAGGCCGCAGTAATTGCTTTAGGAGAGATCGAGGACAAGGAGTCAATAAATGCACTTCTCGAGGCGCTCAAGGATCCGGCCTACGAGGTCCGTCGCGCTGCCGCCAAGAGCCTGGGCCGGCTGAGGGCCCGTGAGGCGATAGAGCCACTTATTGAGCTTTTGGGCGATGCCTCTGATACGGTTAGGCAATATGCTGCGAGTGGGCTTGCGAGTCTGGGAGAGCGCTCGTGGCGGGAGATAATCAGGGGTGAGAAGGAGGACTTGCAGAGGCTTGCCTCGTGCGGCGACCCTCGTGCTATCGGGGCGCTTGTCAATGCTCTCAAGCAGGTGCACGGCTTCCATGAGAGGAGCCTGCTGAAGCACCGCAAGGCTGCCGCAGAGCTGCTTGTTGACATCGCCTCGAAGACGCCCTCGCTGCTGAAGCCTTATTGGGGGGAGGTCCAGAACCTCGCGTGTTGGCGACACACCGATACCGCTGGCAGCGGTGGCCTACATACCGATGTCGGTATTGGCATTGAGTTTCCTGACGAGCCTGCGGAGACGGAGAGTTAACGGCCTGGAGGGCACTCTTTCACCCGCTTGTCGCTATCTCAATATCTGCCTCGGGTCGAGGACGTCCCGAAGGCTATCGCCCAGAAAGTTCAGGCTCAGAACCACCAGCACTACCGTGATTCCCGGAAAGACCACCAGGTAGGGTGTAACCAGTATATAAGCCCTACCGGAGTTCAGCTCGCATGACGATCTGGTCTGCCCATCCTGCGACATAGCCGACGATTATGCCTACCAAGACGCCCACGGTAAGCGAGACGCGTCAGCCATTGATGATGCGGGAGAGGATATCACGCCCGAACTCGTCGCGCCCCAGTGGGTTACTAAGCGATGGGCCTTCAAGTCGCTTGTCGAGCTTCTGCTGGTTCGGGCCGAATGGCGATATAAGAGGAGCGAAAAGCGCCATGAGCACGAAGATAGTGAGCACCGAAAGGCCGATTCTGCCAGTCAAGCTCAACTTACGCCAAACACCCATCCAAACCCGCTGAGATTCCATTCCGTTGACGAGTTCGTGCATTGTCGCCAAGATAGCATCCACCTTCGTGGGCTGCAAATGCTGAGTCCCAAGAGGAGAGTTGAGCTCTGAGGCCGCGGGCTTTGGCCCACGAACGGCCGTCAGAAGGTCGTGGTTGCGGCAGCGGCATCAGCTTGGCAACTAGGCGCACTTGCCGTCTGTTCAACTGCAGGACGCGATGTTAAGTCAGCTTGCTGGAACGAGGCGATGAATCAAAATACAGACAACTCAGTGAGACGAGCCGCACTCCTCATAGCCGTCATATCGGGCTTTCTCATCCCCTTTGTCAGCTCATCGGTGAACATTTCGCTCCCAACGATTGGCAGGGAATT
>QMNL01000321.1 GCA_003647755.1 Candidatus Coatesiibacteriota bacterium | reverse complement strand
GGTGACGTTCTAACGTGCGTGGCCCAGCCGGCATTGGGGTTCCGTCGGGCGAATAGCAGCAGGAGATCGGCTATAAGGGGAATGCCGAGAGGGGGACTCGAACCCCCACAGGCTTTCGCCCACTGCCCCCTCAAGGCAGCGTGTCTACCATATTCCACCATCTCGGCATATAGTTCGCCGGCGCGCGAGCGACTTGCCCGGCCGTCCCGCCCTGACTAGAACGCTCGAAGATATGCCCAGCCACATCGCTACCATGACGCTACCGCGCTACTTGCTGTGTCCTGCGGTTCCCTCAGTTCCCACGGTTCCAAGCGTCCCCGAGGTCGCAGCGGCTCCATGCGATTTCTCTGTGGCAGGCGATGTTTTAGAGCTCTGCTGACTTGCCGCGCCCTGCTGGATGACGGAGCTCGCACCAGTCGGAGTGTAGAAGTACGACAGGATTATGCAGGACACCAGGAAGCCAACAGCGAGCGCGGTGGTTGCCTTGGCGACAAAAGGTTCTGCTCCGGTGACGCCAAATGCAGTTCCGGAGGTTCCTCCTCCGAACACACTCGCCAGGTCGGCTCCTTTACCTCCCTGGAGCAGGATTATGGCCATGAGCCCAACACACAGGAGAACGTGAATAACAATAAGCACTGTCAACATTGTGTATAACTACCTCGCGCTAGTAATAATGGCGTAGAAGGCGTCGGCCTTCAGGCTTGCGCCTCCGACCAATGCCCCGTCGATGTCTGGCTGAGCAAGCAGCGATGCTGCATTCTCGGGCTTGACGCTACCGCCATATAGTATTCGCGTCCCGTTGGCCACCTGGGCCATCGAGAGCGATGCAATCAGTCCTCTTATGAACCGATGAGCCTCCTGTGCGGTTTCAGGAGTTGCCGTCCGTCCGGTGCCGATCGCCCATATTGGCTCGTATGCGACGGTTACCTTGGCGAGCTGTTCGGCCGCCAAGCCAGTCAGACAGCCTTCAATCTGCGTCCTGAGCACATCAAACGTTCTTCCCTGCTCTCGCTGTTCGAGCGCCTCGCCAACGCATAGCACCGGCCGAAGACCACACTCCAAGGCGAGCTTGACCTTCGCACCAATCATCTCATTAGTCTCGTGAAAATAGGACCGGCGTTCCGAGTGCCCAAGAATCACAAACGTGCAGCCTGCGTCGAGAAGCATCAGCGGCGAAATCTCGCCCGTGCGCGCCCCCTCGCGCAGATGCGAGCAGTTCTGGCCGCCCAGAGCAATATCGGTGCCAGAAAGCCGCTTTGACACTCTTTCAAGCGCAGTAAACGCCGGACACACGAGAACATCCACACCTTCAACGGGCTGTTTAGCCAAGCTCCCAATTATCCCGTCAACGAGCTCAACAGACTCCTTGATCGTCTTGTGCATCTTCCAATTGCCTGCTATCAGCGGCCTTCGCTCGTTAGCCATATCCTAAATCCCTATATGTCGTCCAGCACCGCAATGCCCGGTAATGTCTCGCCCGCCAAAAACTCAAGCGAGGCGCCACCCCCAGTCGAGATATGCGTAATACGGTCAGCAACTCCCGCTGCCCTAACCGCCGACACCGTCTCGCCGCCTCCAACGACAGTTGTCCCACTCGCACGCGCAAGCGCCTTCGCCACAGCCATCGTCCCTTTGGCAAAAGCAGGTTTCTCGAAGACGCCCATCGGACCATTCCAGAAGACAGTCGCTGCCGGCTCAATCATGGAGACGAAAAGATTCACGGTTTGCGGCCCGATGTCAAGCCCTTTCTGGCCGTCGGGGATCTTGTCGGCGGGGACAACGCTTACGTCTGCCTCGGCGGAGACATCTTCCGCCACGACAATATCGATCGGAAGGACGATCCTTGTCCCCATCGATTCTGCCTCATCAAGCAGGCTGGTGATAGCGCGAAGATGCTCCTCATCAAGCAACGAGTCTCCTATTCCAAGTCCCTTGGCCTTGAGGAAAGTAAAACACATGCCACCTCCTATGGCCATCGTGTCAACCTTGCCGATTAGGTGGCTGATCAGCCCGATCTTGTCCTTCACCTTCGCCCCGCCAAGTATAACGATAAAGGGCTGCACGGGCGACTGAAGAAGCTTGCCGAGGTTAAACACCTCTTTTTCCATCAGGAAACCTTCAACGGACTCGGGAACGAATTTGGCAACCGCAGCCACTGAGGCGTGCGCGCGATGGGCGGCCGAGAACGCGTCGTCAACGTAAACGTCGCAGAGCATCGCGAACTGTTTTGCCAGCTCCGGCGAGTTCTCGGTCTCACCGGGCTTGAACCTCGTGTTCTCGAGCAAGAGTATCTCACCCACACCCAGCGAGTCGACCGCGCTTGCCACCTTGGGACCGACACAGTCATCAACAAACCTGACCTTCGCCTCAAGCAGCTCATCGAGCCGTTTCGCGACTGGGGCGAGGCTGAGCTCGGGAACCACCTTGCCTTTAGGCCGGCCCAAATGCGAGGCAACGATCAGCTTGGCGCCCTTGGAGATGATGTAGTTGATTGTGGGAAGATGTGCGCGAATGCGCGTGTCATCGAGAATCTCGCGCTCGGGCCCAAGGGGGACGTTAAAATCGACGCGCAGGAGCACGCGCTTGCCGCCAAGTTCTACGTCAGAAACGCTTTTCTTGGACAGTTCTGGCATCATCTCAGAGCGACCTGGCGACGATCTTCGTCATGTCGAAGAGGCGATTGGAATATCCCCACTCATTGTCATACCAGGATATGACCTTGACCAGCTTGCCCTTTATGACGGCGGTGCTGAGCGCATCCACGATCGACGAGAACGGGTTGTTGTTGAAATCGACGGATACCAGCGGGAGCTCACACACATCGAGAATTCCCTTCAGCTCGTTCTCGGCAGCGTTCCTAAGCGCCCTGTTGACGTCATCCCTATTAGTTTCCCGCTCCACAACGCACGAGAAATCAACCAGCGACACATTCTGCGTCGGCACGCGGATCGACATGCCATCCATCTTACCCTGAAGCTCGGGAATAACGACCGCCGTGGCCTTCGCCGCTCCAGTCGTGGTTGGGATTATCGAGACGGCCGCGGTCCGCGCACGCCTGAGGTCACGATGAGGGAAGTCAAGCGTTCGCTGGTCATTCGTGTAGGAGTGGATTGTCGTCATGTACGCATATTCGATGCCGTAGGTCTGAAGCAAAACCTTCGCAACCGGGGCGAGGCAGTTCGTCGTGCACGAGGCGCACGAGATTAT
>QMNL01000320.1 GCA_003647755.1 Candidatus Coatesiibacteriota bacterium | reverse complement strand
TGGAGCTGTTGAACGCTGCGATCCCTTCGTATCTTTTCGGAAGGCGCAGGTTCCTGGAGGAGCTGCGGCGGCGTTTCAAAAGGGTATTTTTCTTCAACCATCACCTCTGTCATGCGGCGAGCTCATTTCACGTGTCGGGATTTGATGAGGCGGGAGTTATCGTTGTGGACGGACTCTCCGAGGACACGCCCACAACGCTGTGGCACGCTAGGGATTCCCGGCTGGGGCTCATTCGGAAGTACCCCCCCTCGCAGTCGCTGGGCAAGCTCTACCGCACAGTGAGCGGCATACTGGGGTTCTTCAATTTCGAGGTGGGCAAGACGATGGGGCTTTCGGCCTACGGTGAGTATGACCCCAGGTTTGAGGAGATGCTGGAGATTCTGGACGGAGACTACCGTGTGCACCTTCTGGCGGTGAGGAAGCTAGCGCGTTACGTCCGCCGGAAGAACGAGCCAATAGAGCAGGTGCACAAGAATATCGCTGCGACGCTTCAGAGACTCTTGGAGCGGGCGGGCTGCGAGCTGGCGAGGGCGGTTTACAACGAGACCGGCTGCAGGAAGGTCTGCCTTGCCGGAGGTGTGGCGCTCAACTGTCCGATGAACAGCGAGATACTCAAGCTGCCGTTCGTTGACGACATCTTCATCCAGCCGGGCGCGATGGACATGGGCTCCTCGCTTGGTGCGGCGGTGCTTGCGCTGGAGAGGCTGGGTTTCGATTTTGAGCAGGAGATGCGCCACTGTTTCTACGGGAACGAATTCGACAACGAGTCGATCGAGCCGGCTCTTCAGGGGCTTGTGTATCGGAAGCTCGACGACGTGGTCTCGGTGGCGGCGAGGGCCTTGGCCCGAAACAGCATTGTGGGTTGGTTTCAAGGGAGGATGGAGTTTGGGCCCAGGGCACTTGGCAGCAGGAGCATACTTGCCAATCCAGCGGACGCGGCGATGAAGGACCGAGTCAACGTAGTTAAGAGCAGGGCGCTTTGGAGGCCGCTTGCACCGTCTGCGTTGGAGGAGGACATGCCTGATTGGTTCGAGGGTCCGTCTGCGAGTCCGTTTATGACTCTGAACTTCACGTTCAAGGACGGGATGGGAGAGAAGGTGCCGTCGGTGAGGCACATCGATGGGAGCGCCAGGGTGCAGACCGTGCCCAGGGACACCCCTGGCCGTTTTCGCGAGCTGATACTGAAGTTCAAGCAGCTGACCGGCATTCCCATGCTCCTGAATACCTCTTTCAATGAGAAGGGCGATCCGATAGTATGCTATCCCGAGGATGCCGTTAAGACTTTTCTGAACACGGACATGGACTTTTTATGTATCGGGGATTTCATCGCCGCGAAGGACAAGGACTCGCTCGAGAGACTCTTGTCTTCGTAAAAGCCTAAACATCGTGAGCACCAGAGACGATAAGGCCATCAGGGATTCAGTATGCGCTCGGAAATGACCCTTGGTGGAGAGAAAGTGATGACCAATACCGCAGTTGGAGCTGAGACCGACCATAAGACAACGCTCAAGGTTAAACAGAAGGACATCATCCGATTCGATGAGGGGATACTTGGCTTCCCAAACTCGCACTCGTACATCTTGATACCCCACGAGCCGGGCAGCCCTTTCGCATGGCTCCAATCAGTTGACGAGGACAACCTTGCCTTTCTCCTGATCAACCCGGCCATTGTGAAGCCTGACTACGTCGTCAAATTGCCGCAAGAGGTTACCAAGGATCTGAAGCTGACTGATGTATCCGACGGTCTCGTTCTCGCCATAGTGGTCGTTCCCGAGGACCCTCGCAAGATGAGGATGAACCTCAGGGCGCCGGTCGTCATCAACACCCGTGAGCGGCTTGGTCGACAGGTAGTGCTCGAGGACACTTCCTTGGAGATTCGCTACCCGATCCTCTCCGAAGAAGAACAGGCCAAGCAATACTGATGCTCGTCCTCACCCGGAAGCGCGATGAGTGCATAATCATTGGGGACACGATCGAGATAATGGTCGTGGACATCGGCCAAAACGAGGTCAGGATCGGCATCCGGGCGCCTCGCGAGCTGAGCGTGCACAGGAAGGAGGTTTATGAGGCTATACTGAGGGAAAACATAGCCGCGAAGCTCTCTTCCAAGAAGCCACTGAGACTCCCAAAACTGGAGAAACCAGCCGCGCACTAGCGCTCGACATTCCGTGATAGAGGCGGAGGGGAGGCGCGGCGCCCCGACAGGCCACCGGATGAATTCCTGTGTTAGGATAATTAAAGCCATTATATCACCGCATTAAAATACGGTGATTCAGAGGGAGTCGCCCTCGATCTGGGCGTCTCCGCGAGCCCGACACCCTCCTCCCTACCCTCATCGCCCAGGCGGACACCACGCCAGCCGGGTCACCCCCCAGCTCACGCAGCTATCCGGGACATATCATCGCCCGACTTCAGCCGAGGCGATGCAAGAAGGCTACCATGATCCTAACCCCCAATTCATTCGGGGGATTTTAGGCTGGTCGGGGAAAAACGTCGACGAGGCGACAGCCCAGGGGGCCGGCGCCTCGCCACAAAAGGTTGTGAGAATCGTCTCAGGAACTTGCGACTACTTAACCGCAGCCACGTGCCTAATATCAATCGGCTGGAGTCGCCTTGGCAGCGTTATTTCTGCGCACGCTGGCCCATGGGGCGTCCACTTGCCGCTCGTGTCGAGGTCAACCAGGTAGTAACAGTAGTTGACACCTTGCACGACATCTCTGTCGACAAAGCTGTACGACGCCCCGGCTGAGGCGCTGCCCTTCGCTGCGATGAAATCGCTCACGAGCAGGAAGTTGCCGTCGCCGACCGTCCTGTAAAGCAGGAATCCGGCGTTTTCTATCTCCGCCCCAGTCTGCCAGGTCAGGACGATCTTGTCGCCTTTGGCCTTGGCGGCGAAGCTGTCGAGCTTGATGTAGTTGTTCAGCTCACCGTATATCTGGGTGTGCGGGCAACCATAGAGGTTATAGGTGAAATAGTTGTGCCAGGCATACTTGCTGCTGTCGTAGGCGCTCAAGTAGGCGTTTGCCTCGTAGAACGCTTTTGCGCACGGCCCGTTGGCGCCGGCATAGTCTGTCAGCCCCTCAGCGTAGTAGTAGCCGATGTCTTGCGAGCCACCGTAATGGCGCGTGTAGTAGAAGTTGCCACTTTCGCCGTAGGACACTTGCGCAGCGCAGGCAGTGTTTATCGCACCATTCTTCAATAGCGAGTAGCCCAGGTTGGTGGAGTAGGCAGGATTCCCGTTT
>QMNL01000319.1 GCA_003647755.1 Candidatus Coatesiibacteriota bacterium | reverse complement strand
GATACCGTGGGCAGCGCGCGGATGGCAGCCGACGCGGAGATATGCTGTGTTCTGTGCGATGCATTCGAGGAGCTGGGCCTTGCGGGCAAGTTTGTCGTTCGCATAGGAAACCGCCACGTGCTAAACGGCGTGCTCGAGACGGCTGGCGTCGAGATGGAGCCCGACAGCGTAACAGCCACGCGGGTGATGCGCTGCATCGACAAGTTCGACCGGCTCGGCATGGAGGGCGTTGTCAAACTCCTGCGGCAGGGCCGAATGGACGAATCGGGGGACTTCACGGAGGGCGCAGGGCTCACCGACATGCAGGCCGATGTCGTCGTCGAGTATCTCAACGCAGCCGGAAGGAGCAGAAGGGACGTGTGCGAGGCGCTGCGGGGGATTGTTGGCGAATCGCAGGAGGGCAACCGCGGCGTCGATGAATTGGCGGAGATAGATGAGTTCCTGACTGCGGCGGGTTACGACGAGAACAAGGTCGTCTTTGATCCGACGGTCGTGCGCGGCCTCACCTATTACACCGGGCCGGTGTTCGAGGCCTCGCTCCTTCAAACAGGCTCAGCCGGCCAGTATTCCATGAGCATCGCTGGCGGGGGGCGCTATGATAGCCTCGTCGAGCGATTCACAGGCCAGAAGGTCCCCGCGACGGGTGCATCGATTGGCATTGACCGGCTGGTTGACGTGCTGAAAGGCCGTGGGCAACTCGCCCAGAACAGCACAGCCGGACCTCAGGTTCTCGTAACGCAGATGGACAAGAAGCTCGCAAACGAGTATGTCAGATGGACTTTTGAGCTTCGGAGGGCTGGCATTCGGGCAGAGCTATACCTGGGAAGCGGCAGCATCGGCAAGCAGCTCAAGTATGCTGACCAGCGAGGCATCCCCCTGGCAGTCATCGCCGGCGAGGACGAGCTTGAGCATGGGACGGTGTCCATCAAGGACCTTAGACGAGGCAAAGAAGTTGCATCCAAAGTCGCTGAGCGGTCGGAGTGGCTAAAGCATGAACAGACCCAGCAGACCGTCCCGCGCGGCGAGATGGTTGAGAGAATAGCTGGGCTTCTTGCGGGTGGTCCGGATCAAGAGGCAACGCCGTGAACCACGAGAACGACCACTCCACTGGCAACCAGGAAAATGGGCACCCCTTGCTCTACGTCATGGGGAAGCCCGTCGAGAATCCGGTCATCATCGATCACAGCCCTGAGTGCCTGACCCTGGAGAAGCTGGTGGCGGTCGCGCGAGGTGACGATGAGGGCCGGCTTGCGCGGGTCGTAGTCGCCGAGGAGAGCCTGAGGCGGACGGAGCAGAGCGCGGCGTTGATTGAAGAGGCAGTCATCAGGGCGCAGCGCGACTTTACGTCATTGCCGCCCGACAAGCGGCATCTCTTGCTGATATACGGCGTCAACACGGGGCTTGGGATCAACCGAGACAAGCCGGTGGAGACCTTCGCGGATTGCTGTAAGCTGTCAGAGAACATCCTTTTGAGCCACGCGACGGGCGTGGGGCCGCCCCTTCCATCGGAGGTCGTCCGGGCGACGATGCTACTTCGCTTGCGGACGTTTGCGCAGGGCTTGTCCGGCGTCCGCCCCGTCCTGCTCACCCTTCTGGCTGAGATGCTGAACCGAAAGGTTCACCCCTGGGTCCCCTCGCAGGGCAGCGTTGGGTCCTCCGGCGATCTATGCTCGCTGTCGCACCTCTCGCTCGTCCTCGTCGGCAGGGGGAAGGCGTGTTTCGCGACTGACTACCCTTTCGGGGTCGAGCACACTTTCGCCATTGACCCTCCCGACAGGGGAAAGCCAATGCCGGGGCACGAGGCGCTGAGAGCCGCAGGACTTGAGCCGCTACCTCCGCCTGATGTGCCAAACGGCTCCATTGCCGAGGGAATCCGCCTTGGACCCAAGGAGGGCCTTGCGCTGACCAACGGCGCCACGGTTGCGACCGCAATCTGTGCTCTTGCGACCCATGATGCCGGGACGCTGTTGGGCTCGTCGAACCTGGCGGGCGCAATGACGCTTCAGGCCGTCTCGGGTATCACGCGCGCTTTTGAGCCACGCGTGCACGAGGCGCGACGGCACGAGGGTCAGAAGGAGGTCGCCGAGCAGATCATGTCGTTCGTGGCGAACCCCGACGCCTCGGGGCTTGACAACCGGGCGGCCATGATGTTTCAGACGCAGGATGACTACTCCCTACGCGCCATGCCGCAGGTTCACGGCGCTGCACTCTCGGCGATTAGGCACACCGCCGGTGTGATCGAGGCGGAGATGAACGCCGTGACGGACAATCCATTGGTGTTTTTTGAATCGCGGGGGGCAAAGGGGGAGTTCTATGACGAGCGGGTCGGACGCCAGGTCAGCGTCTGGCCAGTCTGCTCAGCGGCGAATTTCCATGGCGAGCCGGTGGGCCTCGTTGCCGACTATCTCAAGCTCGCCCTCTCGGAGCTCGCCAACATATCAGAACGGCGAGTCCAGCTCCTTCTGGACGCCAACCGGAATCGCGGGCTTCCGGCGAATCTCTCCGGCGGCAAGACGGGCCTGGACAGCGGCTTCATGATCTTCCAATACACGGCGGCGAGCCTCGTCTCCGAGAACAAGGTCCTGTGCCACCCCGCCAGCTGCGACTCCATACCCACGTCGTCCGATGCCGAGGACCACGTGGCGATGGCGACCACCGCCGCCCGGCACCTGAGGATGGTGCTGGAAAACGTGGCGAATGTGCTGGCGATAGAGTTCATCTGCGCCACCCAGGCGCTAGAGCTCAGGACGACGAGGCGAGGTCTCCTCCAGGCAATCATCCGATCGTCTGGTGACAAGGCTCCCGGTTCGGACTTGGTCAACGATACGGGCGATTCGTCCGTCAGCCTCCCCTGCCGTGCCGCCATGCGCCATGTCGCCCCAATCTCTCCGTTTGTAACCGACGATGGCGATTTCGCTGGAGTCCCGCCACACCTCAGGATCGGGCGAGTGCAGCAACTCATTCTAGCGGGTGTTTTGCTCCGTGCCGCAACTGCCAAGGGCGGCACAGGGTCCTGACCGCTGCCAGGTCTTCTGAATCACCCGCAGCCCTCACGCCAGCGAGGTCAAAAGAAGACGTTCTGCAGCTAGCTGGCGGACGCCCTTCAGGAGTTTTCGCATTTTTCGGGAGAGGAGTGTTGGGTCCCAGGCCGGAAGGCGGTGATTTGGGCGTGCGAGAACTGGAATCAGTGAGCTGAACACCGCCAGCCCTAACGGGGCTGAATGTGAGTAGCCCCACGTGCAACGT
>QMNL01000318.1 GCA_003647755.1 Candidatus Coatesiibacteriota bacterium | reverse complement strand
CATCCTCGCCGTTTATGCTAACTCTCGTAAAATCTCCCTGTCTCGCAATATTCAGCGATTGGATTGATAGTGTGAAATCGATTCGACTACTAGATGAACTATTCAGTTGTAGACTTTGCGCAAAGATTTGTGAAACTGAAAACAGGAGAAAAATCGAGATTATAATTAGTTTTGTGAAAAATTTAATTTTCATCTGTTCCTCCATAATATAAAATGTGGTTTCTCCAAATATCGATTTTTTTAGTGGAGTTGATAGAGAAATTTCTTTCGCTTCCCATATATAGTAATTATTATTTATAAATCAAGGCATAATTTTCTGTATCGAAATAAATCTCGTTTTTTTGCCCTTGACTTTTGATTATTTTTTTATATTATTTCATACAATAAATGCATTAAATCCAAAATTAAATTATGAAAAACGGAGGGGGCTAAGATGCAAAGGATATTAGCTTTATTTTTAGTCATTGCTTCTTTTATGTGCATATCTTTCGCTACCGATGTTCCACATAGCATCAATTATCAAGGGAAATTGTTCGATGGAGGCGGTCCGGCGAGCGGAACCTACGACTTTCAGGTGGCGCTGTATGATGCTTCCACCGGCGGGACCGAGTTGTGGGTAGAGAGTTTTGACGATGTTAGCGTGAATTACGGCTTATTTAATCTGGTGCTGGAAGACGATGACGGCGGAACTAATATAGGGCAAATTCTTACTCAGAATGCGGACTTGTGGATAGAGGTTCGCGTCAGACCTGGCAGTTCCACTGGGAGTTACACGATACTGGGAAGCCGCGAGAAACTTTTGGCGAGTCCGTGGGCTATAACTATAGCAGATAATAGCGTGACCGAGGATAAGATAGATTGGGGCAGCAGTTCCGGGCAGGTTAGTGCAGATGATGTTCCATTTAGTGCGGATGATGCCGGTTGGGGTGCAAGCCCACCGACAGATGTTGATGCTGGACTGGAGGATTTGGTAAATCGTGTCAACACTCTGGAAAGCGGCAGTGGAAATTATGTGCAATTGTCACCCGGAAGTGCACAGGATGATGCCGATGCTACAAGCTCTATCTGGATAAATAAAACAGCAGCGAGCGGAAATCTAATCCAACTTCAGCAAGGTGGAACGGACGAATTCGTTATCGACTATTCGGGAAATGCTAATATAGCGGGTAATCTCGAGGTCGATGGAAACAACATCTCAGGGACATCCACAGGCGATGGGCAATTCGTAGTCAGCAATACCGGTAATATCCGTATGCGAATCGACTCCGACAATGATGGCAGTTCTCAGTTCGAGGTTCGAGGAACGAGCGGAAATGCTTTAATAGTAACCGAGGGTGGAAACTTAACGGCATCGGGCGATGGGACTTTTAGCGGAAATCTAACACTATCAGGAGACGATAGGGTAATTTCTACTGGGGACAATTTCGATATACAATCGAATAGCGGGCTGGATTTATATATCGATTACAACGATGATGGGACTGGGAGTGCTTTCTATGTTAAGACAAAATCTGGTGTTTCCGATGTCAATCTTTTCCGCGTCGATGAAGATGGCGATGCTACGGTATATCGAAAACTGAAATTGACTCCTCAGACATCTTCGCTCACTGGGACTTCGGGAGACCTATACTATAAGCAAGTTTCTGGAACGGATACTATATATGCGAACATAGATGGGACTTGGCGAGCATTGGCGACAGCAAATATGTTCGAGGGAAATTATATCGAGAATCAATTTTCATCTGAACAGTCGGGTGCGGGTTTCTGGACAGCAGGGAATGGGCGGGTAGGCTCCAATCTATATGTCGATGGTAATGCGGGAATAGGGACGACAAACCCGAGTTCGAAGTTGCAGATTGATGCTTCATCACTTCCGATGCTGTATGTAAGACAAACCGCTTCCTCCGGTGCAGATGCTTCCATCAAAATTCGAGGTTCTCGAAATGGTTGCACGAGTTGTGATGTATCGTATATAGATCTTTCCGACTGGGACAGTGATGAAAGCAGCGGCACAGATTTCACTATGGCGCGAATATCAGCTGGAATGAATGAAGTTTCTGGACAAACGGGCTATCTGCGGTTCTATACGAATTCTGGGGCAAGTCTTACCGAAAAAATGAGAATAGATAAAAATGGTAATGTCGGCATCGGGACGACGAGTCCCTCGTATAAATTGGATGTTAGTGGGACGGGGAGATATACCGGTGCTTTGACAATCGGTTCGTATACATTGCCCACTAGTGATGGTTTATCTGGTCAAGTTCTTACTACCGATGGTTCTGGGAGTGTGGGTTGGCAGGATGTTCCGGGCGATAACTGGGGTTCAGGGACTTGGACAGTTACCGATGGGGCGACACCGAGCACGGTATCGCAAGGTCAATCTGTGACCTTTACGGGCGGGACAGGGATAAGCACTTCCCAATCTGGTAGGACATTGACCATCACCAATACTGCACCCGACCAAACGGTTACTTTAACAGGTGGAACAGGGATTTCTATCAGCGGAAGTTATCCGAGTTTCACCATAACGAACACTTCGCCTTGGAGCAGTTCTTCCAACGACTACATTCAGAACCAAAGTTCTACCGACCAGACGGCGAGTTTCCGGATAAGTGGCAATGGTTATATCGCTGGCAATGTCGGGATAGGGACGAGCAGCCCATCGTATAAATTGGATGTTCAGGGGACAGGAAGATTCACAGGACAAATAGTTGGAACAACAGGACCTTTCTTGAAAAGTGGCGGTAGCTATGACGAACTATTCCTTTGGCAGGATGATAATGGTGGAAGTTGTGGTGACACTCATATCGGTTTAGGTTATAACACTTACCAGTTAGCAGATGCGACCTGGTATAGTTCCGACCCGTGTTGCTCGCATATTGCATTAACAATGGATAATGCCGGTATTTCATTCAGGACTATGGGCTCAGATGGTTCATGTGGTGGCGATACCCCTCTATCATCTGCACCACCTGTAAGATTATTTATCAATACTTGTGGTAATGTCGGCATCGGGACGACGAGTCCGGGTTACAAACTGGATGTTAGTGGAACATTTCGGGCTACGAGCAATGTAAGTTTAGTAGGTGGTCAATTAGGAAGTTCTACAATATCCATAGGTGGAGAGAGCAGTATCGGTTCGGAGGATGGAAATGGGTTGCTAAACATTGTGGCTGGGGGTTATCGTCCTTCTGGTGGAGGCGCATATGTATATACGGATACTCGCGGTGCATCGCGGATCTATTTAGACGATGGACAATTACACTTATATGTG
>QMNL01000317.1 GCA_003647755.1 Candidatus Coatesiibacteriota bacterium | reverse complement strand
CTTTCTACGTGCCCACAGTTGGTTGTTCGGTCCCGGGAAGGCGGGACTGCTAGTCAAGGATTGACCCATCCCGTCCCTGGTCAAGAGTGGGTCAAACAGTGACCCATACCCCGAAACTAGCGTCCAGAACATCAATCCAGGGCAGTCGCTGACCGAATCGGGGCGAGATCTGGATCAGAATTGATCCACCTTGCGAGGATGTTAGAATGGTCTGGTGCTGGGATGCGATCGTTCTAAAAGCTCTGCAGGCCGTTAGTTTGGTAGGATGTCGCAAGGGACTTTAGTGGGTTGGCATGTATTGTGCTAAGATGCTAAGTGAGATTGTATCGCGAATCGGAAAGGTGTGAAATGTTCGACAGGACTTTACAGATGGTGCTAACAGCATTGCTTGTGTTGCTTGCATCTTGCGCTTGGTCGGCTGAGCTGCCCGTTGCCACGGTGCCGTGGGCCCAGTTTGGGCAGGGCCCGGACAGGACCTTTTGTAGCCCCTATGCTGGCCCGTTGAACAAGGCGCAGGAGACCATACCCCTGTTCCCTTTCAGCGACGAGGCGCTCACTTTGCTGTTACTCGGTCGTGACGGCCTGGTCCACACGATATCGGAGGATGGATATCTCTATAAGCTCGGCGCCAAGTATCGTGAGGGAGACCTTGTCATTCAGATTCAGCTCCCGTGGATGCCCACGGACATGGCGATTGGTTATGATGGCACGACCTATATCACTACCGTCGATGATGGCTACGCACGGCTGGCGGCGTTGAAGGACGACGCGGAGCTCTGGGAGAAGAGCTTCCGCACTCAGGGCGAGATATACGTGGTGCCACTCGATCCGAAGAAAATAATCGTTCTTTTGTCGGACGGACGGCTGTTTAGCCTAACGACTGACGGCGAGGAGGGGTGGAACTATACCGTTCCGGGCATCTTCGATCGGTGCACGATGCCGGCGATAGGACGTTCGGGGATCATATACTTCTCAGCGAACGGTGTAACCTTGCGATCACGGGGCTCCCTGAAAGACAGCTGCTTGTATGCTGTATCACGGGACGGCGTGCTCTTGTGGGACCGTCCTGCGCCCGTCGAAAGGCTGACCTATCCGGTCATCGACGAGGACGAGAACATCTACGTGATAGGTTCTGATGGTCTTCTGTATTCGTTCTGCTCGGCCGGGCTCAATTGGGCTGAACCGGCGGCCAAGCCGCAGCAGGACACATATCTGGCCTGCTATCCCGGCATGATTATAGTCTTCTCAAATGGAAACGTTACAGCGTTTAGCAAGACTGGGCAACGTCAACCCCTCTGGTCAGTTTCCTTGGGCGAACCTTTCAGCTCGGCCCCTGTGGTTGGGAGCGATGGTATGATTTACGCACTCACCCGGCCTGTCCTTCAAGGAAGCTTGCCTACCCTCACCGCGATCGGGGCAGATGGCAACATTAGGTGGTCTGTCCCGGTCAATCACGACACGCAGACCCCGCCCATCATAACCATAGAAGGTGATATCTGCCTAGGAACATCAGAGGGGGTCCCAGTCTATTTCGGCCCCGGCAGGGGGGACATCACGTCGCCGCACCTTGCGGAGACGTTCCCGCCAGAGAACACGATCGTGCCGATCGACGATTTCAACCTGATGATGACGCTTCTAGATGAGGGCGTCGGAATCATCAAATCAAGCATATATGTCTCGGTCAACGATGAGTTCGTTCACACCACCGCGGAAGATGTCATGGGAGGTTACCAACTGTCCACATCACCGCGTCAGATTCTTGCTCCGTTCCAGGATGTGACGATCGAGGTCTCCGCGGAAGATAAGAGGTTCAACAGCAAGATCGAGCCTTATCACCTCACGGCCGTTGAGTATAAGAGGCGGCCCACCATACTCATGGCCGGCTTTGGATACAGCAACATCACCTCATCCCAGGGCGGCGAACTACGCACGGCGGCGCTCATGGACCCGTTCACGGACATTAGGGACGTGGTGGTGTATCATCCGTCTTCAGGTTTCGCTCAAACGCTCCGGGACTCTGGCACAGGAGTTGATTTTAAGCTCAAGGGCAGATGGTATTCGGGGGAATACACGGTCCCCGCGGGCCTTCCGCCGGGTTACTACAAGCTTGAGATAGTCGGCGAAAATACCACCGGCAAGACCGGCTGCATCTGGCCATATCTGACGGTTGAAAGAGGCGATGAAACAAGCACGCGCAGCCTCGCGCGGGGCGCGGCAACACCCCTCGAACTACCAGCCGGTACACTCACGATGTGCCGCGTCACGTCTCCTGCGGCCCGGCCCCGCGACTCGGCAGGCACCCTCAATGGGAACCCGCCGATCATACTCGCCGCCGGCTACACCTATTCCTACATGACAACCTCAGGAGGCGTCGTCAGGATCGAGGCGCTGGTGGACGATCTGGATGGCATTGAGGACGTTGAAAGGGTCGAGGTATTCGCGGACGGCTACCCGACTGGACTGTGTCTGCGTAATGATGGCACGGACGGAGACAAGGCTGCGGGAGATAACATCTTCACCTACCAGATATTCCTTGGCAGCGACGTCTTCGCCACTGGCAAATACCTTTATGAGCTTAAGGCCTTTGATTGGGCAGGAAACGAGAGCGATCTCTGGCCATACCTGGAGATCAAAGAATGAAGTTCAGATTTAACAACACCTTGAACCTCGTTAAGTTGAGTGTTGGAGACTAGCAGTAATGGGTTCGGAGCTCGTAGGATACATCTTTCTGGTTGTGGGTCTTTTGAGCTTGATCTGCCTCGCGCTCACCGGGGTCCTTAACCACGATGGAATGGATGAGCATTCCAAGCTCGACAGGAGAAGTTAGGAATGAGCAGCGAGAAGAGCCTGTTCAAGCCGCAAGATCACGGCGACAGAATGGAGAGCCCGCTGGCCGCGTTCGTTGTGCCGTTCATCCTGGGCCTCGCCGTCGCGCTCTTCTTTGTAACGGCTGAGATATTCAAACGTCTGCTCTGATGATCACATTAACAGCTTTGGCAGCTGTTGGACCTATGGATGGGATGGGGTAATTGGTTTACTAACCGGGCCAGGTGGTGGCGCCTCATCCCATCACTCTATCCTATCGCAGCAATGGTCTGCCCGGTTGGTGGGAACGTGATGCCTCTTAGGGGGATGGCTTAGTCGCGCCGTTGGCAATATCTTGGCAGACGCACAGCGGTGCTGGCCGGCTGAGCTATCTATTGAGTTGAGGTTTTGTTGGTGGTGTTGATCTACATGACACATTGTGCTAGTCTTAAATGGATGTAAGCTCTGGGT
>QMNL01000316.1 GCA_003647755.1 Candidatus Coatesiibacteriota bacterium | reverse complement strand
GCGGCCATTCTCAACCTGCCAGAGGGACGGGCGATTCTTCCGACCGACGGAAGTCCCGAGCTTGGCGGAGGCAACGGAGAAGGCTGATGCGGTTTGAGAGGCTTGCCTCGGATGTAAGGCTCTTCGCTCGAGCTGGCTCTGAGGGTTGGATATCGCTCGGAGACGAGGCCGGGCTCGAGGCCATTTCAGCGAAGCGCGTGCGAGACGAGCTAGCTTCCTCGCTTGAATCGCTTGACGGGCCGCGTTTTGCTGACGCTGCGGCGAGGCTCAGGGCCATTGCCTCATCCCGAAGCGCTGGCCTGTGGCCTCCACGGTGGCGGCTTACTCTCGAGATTCTCTATGACCGAATCAGGCCGTTCTGGGTCCTTGCCCTGCTGTACATAGCGATCGCGGTAACATACATAGTGGGCTACATCGCAGGCAGCACGAGACTGCTGCGCTGGGGCAGCATCGCCATTATGCCAGTCGCCGCACTGCACATAGCGGCCATCGTCGCAAGGGCTGTAATCGCCCAAAAGGTGATGGCGAGCAACACCTACGAGTACATACTGGTGATGACCGCGGTAGCAGCGATAGCGGCGATCGTGCTCAACCTTCGCTCAGGTGAGCCTGCCTACGGCCTTGTAGGTAGCTTGCTCTGCGGACTCGGACTTGCGGCAACGCTCCTCTCGCCGCTCTCCGGAAAAATCACGCAGCTGCCGCCAGTTCTAAAGAGCGAGTGGATGACCTACCACGTCGGGGCTGCCGCGCTGAGCTACGGTGTCTTGTATCTTGCCTTTGGCATTTCGATTGTTTTTCTACTCTTATCAGAGAAGCGCCAGGCGGCGTTCCGGGCGAGGCTCTTTGCGACCAACATCGCGTTGGTCAGGCTTGGGTTCTTTCTGTTGGCGATCGGGATAATCACGGGCGCAATCTGGGCAGACAGGGCATGGGGGAGGTATTGGGGCTGGGACCCCAAGGAGAGCTGGAGCCTTGTTGCCTGGTGCATCTACGGCATATTCTTGCACTTGAGGTTCTGCCTGGCTGCCAAGCGGCGCCGTGCCGTGCTCGTGGTGGTTTCAATTGTGGGCTTCATGGCGGTATTATTCACATTTATAGGTGTCAACTACATCCTGAGCGGTCTGCACAGTTACGCTTAACAGAGAAACAGGAGCGATTCATGCTTGATTTTATCAATGCTTACTTTGAGCAGATAAAGGAAACGATAAGTAACATCCCCGCAGAGAAGATCGAGGAGGTGCTCAACATCATTTTCGAGGCGTACAAGAACGACAGGTGCCTGTTCGTCTTTGGCAATGGCGGAAGCGCGGCAACGGCCTCGCACATCGCCTGCGATGCGGCGAAGGGCACAGTGGCGCCCGGCAAGCGGCGTTTCAAGGCGATGTGCCTCTCGGACAACGCCCCGCTGATAACGGCCTGGGCCAACGACACCGACTACCGCAACACGTTTGGGGAGCAGTTGAAGAACTTCGTGCAGCCGGGCGATGTAGCATTGGGGCTGAGCTTCTCGGGAATGTCCCCGAACGTCATAAATGCCTTCAAGACCGCGAACGAGATGGGGGCGACTTCGATTTTGTTCTCGGGCAAGAGCGGCGGTGAGGCCAAGAAGGTTGCAAAAGTGCACATTCTTGTGCCCAGCGAGCACATGCAGCAGATAGAGGACATCCACGCCATGCTCAACCACATAATCTTCATGGCGCTTAAGGAACGCATCGCCGAGTATGAGCCGGAGCAAGACGCGGGGGCCAAGTAGCGTCCGCCCTTAACCTGTTCGGGACAGGGTCGGCCCCGTGGCGGCACCTTGCGGGATAGGCTGTCGGCGGGCGGCTTTCACGGTCTCGGTGTTTGGTCGGGCGTTCGGGCATATCAGGTTGCTTAATGGTCGAGCATTCCCTATATTGCCAGCATCCACAGAGCATCTGTAGGTCATTGGAGGCATTGGCGAGGGGCTCTGGATGATACTTGATGGAGAAGGTTGATGTTTAGGAAGGTTTCGTCAAGCTACGATCAGCACGAGATCGAGCCGAGAATACTGAAGTTTTGGGACGAGCACGATTTCTTTCACCAGCTTGTCCGCAAGAACATGGACGGCAAGCGGTTTTCGTTTCTGGACGGCCCGATAACGGCCAACAACAAGATGGGGGTTCACCACGCCTGGGGTAGGACCTACAAGGACATCTTCGTTCGCTATAAGTCGATGCAGGGGGCTCACCAGCGGTATCAGAATGGTTTTGACTGCCAGGGCTTGTGGGTTGAGGTGGAAGTAGAGAAGGAGCTGGGCCTCAACTCCAAGCGGGATATACGCGCTTACGGGCTGGAGAAGTTCTCGACGAGGTGCAAGGAGCGGGTGAGGGAGTATGCCGCGGTGATCACCGAGCAGTCGAGGCGTCTGGGGCAGTGGATGGACTGGGAGAACAGCTACTACACGATGACGGACACGAACATCGAGTATATCTGGATGTTCCTCAAGCGGTGCCACGAGAACGGCTGGCTGTATCGGGGCAAACACGTGATGCCGTGGTGCATTCGTTGCGGCACCTCGTTGTCTCAGCACGAGATGGTCGATTCCTATCGTGAGGTCAAGCATCCGTCGGTCTTTCTACGGCTGCCGATCGTAGGTCGCGAGAACGAGTTCTTCATGGTCTGGACAACTACGCCGTGGACGTTAGCGGCCAACACGGCGCTCGCCGTGAACCCGGAGCTTACTTACGTGAAAGCCAGACACGACGGCAAGGTGGTGTATCTATCGAAGGGCACGCTGGCGGCCGTTCTGGGGCAGGAGGCTGAGGTGATTTCGGAGCACAAGGGCGTGGAGTTTGAGGGCTTTCGCTACAAAGGCCCGTTCGATGAGCTCCCCGTCCAGCAGGGCATCGACCACAGGGTCGTCTGCGACAAGATGGTCGGCGAGACAGAGGGCACCGGCATTGTTCATATAGCTCCGGGCTGTGGCGCGGAGGACTTCGAGGTCCATAAGGCACAGGGAATCGGGATCGTCGATCCCGTCGATGAGGCGGGACGTTACCTCGATGGCTTCGGCCAGCTCACGGGCATGAGCGTGACCGATGTCGCACCCATTGTTTACGAGTCGCTCAGAGAGAAGGGGTATCTTGTCAAGAAGGAGAAGCTGGAGCACCGCTATCCTGTCTGCTGGCGCTGTGGCGACGAGCTCATCTTCCGGCTGGTTGACGAGTGGTTCATTAGAAGCGATGCTTTGCGCAAACGCCTGATTGAAGCTGCGCGGACGGTCAACTGGATACCGGACTACATGGGCAGGCGG
>QMNL01000315.1 GCA_003647755.1 Candidatus Coatesiibacteriota bacterium | reverse complement strand
GCGGGATCGCCCAGCGTTGTCATCCCCGAAAGGATAGGGAAGATGAGCGCATCAACCTTCGCGCCCGGCCCGAGCACGAGGGTCGGAGAGAACGTGATGACGCTTGATGTGGGTGAGGCGCGAACGTCAACTATGACCCTGGCATCCGCGTTGGAAAACTGAAATTGCAGAGACGAGAGTCCCGCCGGGCCGTGAATGACACGGAACTGGCTTCGTCCGGATGGAGTCACAATGGAGCCGTCGTGCAAGATCAGGGCGCAGGGTGGGCCGTGGCCGGTTCGCCTGAAGAGCGCAAGCCCCGTGAGCTTGTTTCTCACCTGTCGGAAACTGCCATCGGCTGGGTCGAGCTCGATTGACAGTGTGCGGCTCTCGACCTTGAGCATTTTCCCGGCAGTTGCGGCTGGCTGTGCGGGCAAGCCCCCTCGTGTCAACGCGACACTGCCGAGGAGCGCAGCGAGAACGAATGTCAAGAGTCCAGTCGAAGGGCGCATTACTTGGTGCACAGGGAGAGGGCCTGCACTGGTCTCATGCTTAGGCCCTCAGGCTGGGCATGAGGCACAGCAACTTCAGCGTGTTCGAGTTGTTGCTCACAAAAAATGTCTTCCCCGATATCTCATTGAGACGCAAGTCAAGTGGATCAGAGATTAGCATTCGGGTCGCAGCAACGGCAAGCTGGAACGCAAGACGGGCGGTTTGGCCTGGCTTTCCTGATGCTTCGTTGACAGACGTGCTGCATTCCTACAATCTTCATGGATACTGGAAGGTTCTGAAGCAGGCCGTCATGGCGCAGCTGGTGTGGCAGAATATCTATGAACAACCGAGTTTCGTTAGTATAAATGCCAATAAACTCTCATAGAACAGCCAGCATCGCAAAAGTAATCCTGGCCTGTGGATTCATCTTATACTCATCTGTGATGCTGCGAGTGGTCAACTCGTCTTTCCCCGCGGATTTGGATGCAGCAAGATACCTAATGTTAGCTCAAAACTTGCTCACCGGCCAGGGCTACGTAGATAATTACAAGCCGCTTGCCTCGGCTCACACGAAGTTCCCGCCCGTATTGCCCTGCACCCTCGCCCTGGCCATGTGGATCGTTCCCAATAGCCTCGTAGCCATGAAGCTCACAATCGCTGGGTTCGGCCTCCTCGCACTTGTCGCGACATATCTTGTCCTTTCCCGTCTCATTGCTCCACTGCCAGCGTCGATCATCACCATCGTAATTAGCTGTCAGGTTGCCTTCCTTTCATATTCACAGCGGCTGATGTCGGAGACGCCCTATCTGTTTTTCTCCATGTTGACCATCCTGCTTGTCCTAAGAAGGTTTGACAGCAACGAGGCGAAAGCTTGGCAAGACGTGGGAATCGGCTTCGTTATGTCGCTGGCAATTATGACCCGCGCCATTGGGCTTGTTCTTTTGCCGGCCCTGCTTGCCTCGGCCCTCCTGAGGCGCGGCCTGCACAAGAAGTGGCGGCTTGCCCTCATTGTCTCGCTCATGGTGCTTGCCACCGAGGCCGGCTGGATGGTCCGCAACACGGTCGCCACGCATAGGTTCCTGCCCATTTATGGTACGTTTCTGATCTTCAGGGACCGCAATCACCCAGAGGCTGGCCTGGCGAGGCCAACCGACATCTTCCACCGTGCGAGCCACAATATCGGCTTCTACCGCAACAATGTCATTCCAGCAGCCCTGTCAAACCTCGCCCGAGTTCCACTCCTTCCAACGTTCTTCATTACGTTCATGTTGGTCGGCTGGCTTGCGAGGCTTGTCCGTTATCGAGGCACGCTGGAGTTCTACGTTCTCTTCTACGTCCTGCTCCTGCTGGCATGGCCGTGGTGCTTCGACCGGTTCCTTCTCCCGGTTGCCCCAATCTTGCTCTTCTATTTCGTGCACGGCGTTACCCTCGCGACGCAAGGCGTCTGGGCTGTGCTCCCCAGACTCCCCTGGCGGAGCATGTCTGGGCGCAGAGCACGGGGCCGTGCCAGAGCGCCCACGGGACTGTTATCCGCCGTCTCGATCGTTCTTGGGTCGCTGATGCTTTTGGCCAGCGTGCCCGTCCCCATCACGCTCCTTTGCAGCGACTACGCGCGGCAGAGGTTCAACAGATACCCGCCCAAGTTTAGTGAGCTATTCAATGCAGCTCGGTGGATAGCAGGCCACACACCCGCAAGTGCGGTTATACTGACCACGCAAGCCGCCCCATGCTACATGATCTCGAAACGGAAATCCTTTGGCCCGCGAGATGTTTTATCCACGAAGATGTATCGGACCGCGGCGCAAAAGGGCAATCTGTTTGTCATTCAAAGAACAAGTCCTTCAGATGTCGCCGCATCGAGGCGAATTGCCGCGGAACTTCTCAGAACGAAGGGCCATTGGCATGTCGTCTTCAAGACTGGCTCCACCTACGTCATTGCGCAGAACACAGGGGACGGGCGTGCTGGCAGATAGCCGCATGTAGTCCCAACGCTACTTGCTGCACGGAGGGCATTCCAGGCAGTGGCGAGCCGCGCCTGTTTGACCTGAGGACAGCGATCCGGTAGAGTCTCTGCGTTCTGCTGACGCAAAATGATATCCAGCGTAGTGAATCGCCGGGCTGCAATTTGTGATAAGGGAGAGAGCAATGCAGAAGACGGCAAAGTCGTTGGAGGAAGTTGTCAAGGACCTGCCTCCCACCTTCAGGAGGAGGTGAGGGATTTCGCCAATTTTCTCCTTCAGAAGCGGGCAGCCAGGCCACGCCGCAAGCCCAAATTCGATTGGGCGAGAGGCTTGAAGGAGCTCCGAGACGAATACAACTCCGTTGAGTTGCAGCACAGAGCCTCCGAGTGGCGAACCGACAAGCAGTGAAGTTATTGGTCGACGCCAACATCTTCCTTGAAGTGATCCTGGACCGGAAGCGGGCCGATAAGGCTCGGTCCATCCTTGCAGCTACAGACAGGCATGAGCTCTTCATCTCAGATTTCTCACTTCATTCGATAGGAGTTATCCTCTTTCGTCTCAAGAGGCATGAGCACTTCCAGCGGTTCATATCCGATATGATTCTTGGTGCTGGAACGATAGTGCTGCCTCTCTCCGCCGAAAATATGCTGGACATGGCCGACGTGGCCCGCACGTTCAGCTTGGATTCCGATGATGCCTACCAATATGTGGTGGCCCAGGATTATCAGCTAACGACCGTCAGCTTTGGCAGCGACCTCGACCGGACAGACCCCGGCAGGAAGACCCCGGCGGAAGTGTTGAAGGGCTGATCGTCCGCCCCCTCCTCCCTCGCAAGCCGAAACATCAATG
>QMNL01000314.1 GCA_003647755.1 Candidatus Coatesiibacteriota bacterium | reverse complement strand
TTTTTGAGAGTGGGTAGGGGCGTGGTCGAACAGGGACGACGCGAGGTTTTATACTTCGAGGTGGAGGTTCAAGTCCTCCCGCCCCAGCCAAGCTCCGTTGGCGGCTGTCAGTTGACAGTCAGCAAAACGGTGAATTGACATTTGAAATCCGTAGGTCGTAGGCTCGCCGAACCGCAAATTTGGTTGTTTGGTGAGCATAAGGAGAATTGAGTGTTGAAGGTCGATTATCTGAGCGCGGAGGAATACAAGGAGCTTGGGCTCGCATCCGGCATTGAGATTCACCATCAGATCAAAACTGCAAAGAAGCTTTTCTGTCATTGTCCGGTAATAATGCACAAGGACAACGACTTCGATGCAGTCGTAATTCGGCACATGCGTCCGACGCTCTCGGAGCTTGGCGAATATGACGGGACGGCCTTGATGGAGTTCAAGACCAGGAAAGAGGTTGTGTATGAGCTGTTCCACGACTGTGTCTGCACGTATGAGATGGACGACACGCCGCCGTTTTTGATTAACCAGCAGGCGGTTGATATTGCCCTTGTGATTGCCCTTTTGCTTAAGTGCACGATGATTGACGAGCTGTTCATCACTCGAAAGCAGTATTTGGATGGAAGCATCCCGACTGGCTTTCAGCGCACGTGTATTGTGGGGATAGATGGGGCCATTAAGCACAGGGGCAAGAGGATCCGCATCCGCCAGCTTGGCCTCGAGGAGGATGCTTGCCGAGAGGTCTCTGATGTCGGGCATCGCATCACCTTCAAGGCCGACCGGCTCGGCATGCCTCTGGTTGAGGTCGTTACGGAGCACGACATGGTAACGCCTTGGGAAGTTGAGGGCGTGGCGGAGCAGATCGGCACCAGCCTCAAGGCAACTGGCCTTGTGCACCGGGGCCTTGGCAGTGTTCGTCAGGACGTGAATGTCAGCATCGCTGGTTCGACGCGGGTCGAGATAAAGGGCGTCCCCAAGGTATCCCTGATCGGCCCGCTTGTGCACTACGAGGCGCTTAGGCAGAAGCATCTGCTGGAGCTTAAAAAGAAACTGGCCAGCCGAGGCATCACGAAAGAACGTCTGAAGTTCTGGGACAGGGACATTACTGATATGATTGGCGAGCTGGACTCGCAGACCCTCAAAGAGGGCCTAGAATCTCAGCCTGACAGCTGCGTGGCGGCGATGGGGCTTGGTAAGCTTGCCGGGCTTGTTAGCCACGAACTTCAGCCTGAAAAGCCGTTTGGCTACGAGGTCTCACAGCGCATCAAGGTCATAGCTTGTCTGGACAGCGATCCCAATATCCTCTGGAACGATGGCAGGATGAGCTTTGGCGATCTGAGCGATAGTGCTTGGTCGAAGGTCTTCTCGGCTCTCGGCGCCTCAAGAGACGATGCGGTCATCTTGGTTTGGGGGAACCGGCGGGATGTGAAGACGGCCGTGTCGGAGACGAGATTGAGGATCGAGGACGCAATTGAGGGTGTTCCCAATGAGACAAGGCAGGCGTATGAGGATGGGACCACCGGATTCGAGCGGATTCTCCCCGGGCCTAACCGAATGTATCCGGATACGGACTTGCCGCCGATTGAGATTTCGGCTGAGCGGCTTGAGCGGGCCCGGTCGAGAGTTGAGGCAAACCCGTTTGATGCGTTCGAGCGTTTCCGGGACATGGGCCTCTCAGGGGAGGTTATCAGGCAGCTGATGCGTTCTGGCAGGTGGCGCCTCTTCGATCGGGTGGTCGGCGAGGTGGGGGTTGAGCCTCGTTTTGCGGCCTTTGTCTTGACGGAGCGGTTGAGATGGCTTGCACGGGCGGGCTTTGACGTCTCTAAGCTCTCCGCTGACGAGATTCTTGAGGTTTTCAGGGCGTTCAAGGTCGGCAAGCTGTCCAGGGAGGCAGTTTCCTGGGTGCTGCGCGACATCATCGCGTTTGACGATACGCTCGAGGTGGCGATGAATCGCTATGCGCTCGACTCTGATGGCGAAGAGGCTGTCAATGAGGCTGTTCGCGAGCGGCTCAGGTCTCGTCGGGAGCTGCTTGACCTGTTGCCAACCAACAAGGTCTTCAGTGCGCTGATGGGGGAGATCATGCGGTCAAGCGGTCTGAAACTTGAGCCCAGGAGCGTTGCGAGGGCCCTTCGCAAGGCCCTGAGTGAAGTTAATGAGCGTAGTTGAGGCGACCGCTCGCTCTCTTGCGCTGCTGGTCGCGAGGAAGGTCGCCAGAAATAGGCAGATCGCCGAGGTCCTCTTCGACAGGTGCCAGACGTCGTCAGACCTTGTGAGGTCAGGGCTGAACCACCTAGCCTATCTTCTGAGGCTTCCGAAGATACCGTTTCTTACCAGCGTGATGCTCGAGACCACGAACCACTGCAACCTCCGGTGTCGCTTCTGTCCCAGCGCCAGGATGTCCCGTCCAAGGGGCTTCATGGACCCTGGTCTGGCCGAGAGAGTCTTGAGAGATTGCGGGAGGTTGCAATACGTGTACCTATATGATTGGGGAGAGCCATTGCTCCACCCAGAGCTCCCCTCCATAATCCGGATCGCATCGCGACTCGGCCACCGGACTTTCATGGTTACGAACGGGACATTGCTGACGCCCTCGCTTTCTGATGCGCTGATTCGGGCGGGACTCTCCACGATATGCTTTTCAATTGATGGGCTTGACGAGACATATACCTATCTTCGCGGGTTCGACTACGGGGTCTTGGAGCAGAAGGTCCTAGAGTTTTTGCGCGCAAGAAAGCGGCTCAATCCGAATCTGAGGGTTGAGATCAACTACGTCGTGTCGCCCGATACGGAACGGCAGGTTGAGCGCTTTACTTCAATCTGGGGCGCTCGGGTGGACCACATAACCTTTCAGCCGATGCTGACGTATAGTAGGGTTCGCCGCTTCAGGCACTGTAGGGAGCTTTGGAAGGGCTCGCTCGTTGTTCTTTGGGACGGTGCCGTTGTTGCCTGTTGCGTGGACTACGATGGCATCCTGAAGGTGGGTGATGCGACCAAGGAGAGCATCACGAGCATTCTCAATTCCCGGCCGATGGTTCGGCTTCGCTCGGACCACGCCCGCAAACGCTTCTGCTCCCTCTGCACCTATTGCTCGGAGTTCGAGACGGAATTTGTTGACGGGCGGTTTGACGGGCGAATGCAGGCGGACTGAACAGACTGAGACGCCTGCGTCTTCAGGCATCTCCGGACTTGTCCGTGGGGAGGCTCTAAAGTTTTCCGGCCCGGTTTCGATAAGTGCTTGAGAAATTGATCTGAATGCCTGGAAGGTAAGAAGAGAATGTGAAGGGAGGTGACGCC
>QMNL01000313.1 GCA_003647755.1 Candidatus Coatesiibacteriota bacterium | reverse complement strand
GCCACGTAGCCGACCGCCGGCGCATCTCCGTTCCCATCGAAATAGGTAACGCTGAAGACGAACGTGGTATCAGTGGTCCCACTTGCCGGGCTCACTTTCCCGTCTGAAAGCGCTGGGGGTATGTTGCCCTCCTGGACAGAGGGACCGGTAAAGGTGCCTTGATCGGGCAGGCGATCGTCCCCTCCCGAACCATCATTGCAGTAGAAGTAGTAAGTATGCGTGCCGATCGACAAGCCGTGCGTCTCAAACCGGTAGTAGCCCAGATACGGCGCCCCGTCGTACAGCTCCATCGGGACAGGAATGTCGTCTATGACGACGTTGATCTCGGACGGCGCATCGGCGTTGCCATCATTGTAGTAAACTGTATAAACGAACGTCGTTCCAGGGGCTGCTGCGCTCGGCCAGACCGAACCCTCAGACAGGACAGGCGCTATGTTCGCTCCGCCGATTCTCGGGCCTGAGAACGTGCCCGATTCTGGGGCCCTCGCCGAGAGAGCGGCCGCATTCTCGAAGTAGAAGTAGTAGCTGTGGGTGCCGGAGCCCAGGAGAGTTGAGAACTCGTAATCCCCATCGTCCGCTGTGCCCGAGCTCAGGTGCATTGCGTGCGCCGTGCCGTCTATGACGACGTTCTTAACGCTTGGGGCTGTTTCGTTGGGGTCCTGATAGTGCACGGTGTAGGTGAACGTGGTGGAGATAGAGCCAGCAAACGGTGAGACCGTCCCACCTGATAGAACAGGGGCTCTTGCGCTCCTCTGTCCACCGCCCACAACGACCAACGAATATGGCTGGGGGCCCTCCGGGATGTTGTAGCCCTGAACCTTTATATCGTAATCGCCTTCCTGAGGAGTCCTGATATAGACGCACTCCACAACGTTGCGGCGATCGAAATCCCCGCCGGGCACCGAGAGCCCGTATCTGAACCAGTTGCCTCGATACTGATCGCCCGAAGGCGCAGCTACGAGCAGGTCAAGGTCGTTGACGAGGTTCGTCTGAGCAGCCTCGGAAGACGGATAATCCGTCCATACCAGCGTAACTTTCAGCATATCAGCGGAGGAGACTGAGACGGTGTATTCGTCGTAGTTGCCAGTTTGCAGGCCCGGGCTGACGTCCCAAACTGCCAGTGGCTGCCTGTCGCCCGAAAAGTATAGCACGTTGTCGAGATTGATTCGGCCCCATCCTTGCCCATTCGCGGGAATCGCGCCTCCAGTGTCGGACCCGGTCATGTCAACAGCGCCGTTGATCAGAACAGCCTTCAGCAGCGAGGCGCTTGGCTCAAACGCGTCCGCGCTGTTTCGGTTTCCAGTTGGATAGAAGCCCTCTGTGAAGTATTGCCTTGCCAGCGCAGCCGAGGCCGCGGCCACCGGGCACGCCATAGAGGTGCCCTGCATTGAGACAGTGCCACAATTGTAGGAAGATATATTGCGGTCGCTTTGAGCAGAATTGAGGTACTCGCCCGGAGCGACGATGGTTGGCTTGATCCGCCCGTCCGCGGTCGGCCCGTGGCTGCTGGAGGACGCCATATCGTTCTCGGAGAACGGAGCATGCGGATTCTTGCATGAGCCTACGCTCACGCAATTCTTGGCGGTGGCAGGTGGGTTGACCGTGCTGTCCGCCGGGCCATCATTTCCGTTGGCGAAAAATATGAGAAAGTCGGGGTGCTTCCACATGAAGTCATCAACTTCCCGGCTGCGGTAGCTGTAAGCGTTGTCGCCGGCTGAGCCGGACGGCTTGCCCCAGCTGTTTGAGTGTATTCTGGCTCCTGCGTTGTAAGCCTGCCTGAAGTAGCCATCCAGGCCGAATGGAATTGAGGAGAGGCTGTCCTTGTCGCCGATGTCTTGAACCATCAGCTTCGCCCCGTATGCTATGCCGTCATTGGTATCGTATTCGCCCGAGTGGGAGTAGTTGTCGCCGGCCAAAGTCCCCGCAATGTGCGTGCCGTGTCCGTCCTCGTCCCAGCCGGCCTCGCCGGTGTAGTCTATGTAGGCGATGATCTTTCGCTGCCACTTGTTGACCGTGGAGGTCGGCAGACCCTGAGAGCCATCGTAGAAGAAGCAGCTGTCGGCATCAACGCCCGTGTCGCCGACTCCGATTATCTGCCCCTCGCCGTGGATGTCATGGCTCCAGACCGAGCAGTTGTTCTCGACGTCCGACTGAACAACCCAACGGGCAACGTCGTTGAGCACCCTCGGCACTTGGTAGAGGTCTATCCACGCTACATCACGCTGAGCAGCAAGATCCGGCAACAACTGCCCCAAGTCCTGTGCCGATATGGACAAGACAAGCCACGGCTGAACGGCACTGCGATGCGACTCCACTACCTCAACCATGGCGCCCGAGCTCGATGCGAGCTGCTCAAGGTCCGAGACACTCTCCGCGGTGTGCTGGCCGGGGAAGAACCTGATCATCAGCCGCGGCATATTCGATTGCAGCACGCGCTCTCCCTCACGGACGAACTGACGAAGAGCAGATGAGAGCTTGAAGGCGGGCTGATATTCGCCCACCCACGCGATAGGAAGACTCGTTGACGTCTGCAGCTTCGAGGCGGCCTTCGGAGCCATCCTGACAACGAACGAAAAGTCGGGGATGTAGTCCAGTAAACATGCCCCTTGACTTTCCAGACCGGACTTCATCTTATCGGTGATCGGGCCTGCAAATTGCACTATGTAGTAAGCATAATCCGCTTCGGGACAGACCTGCGCCCTGTATTCAGGCAACACATCTGGCCCACCATCTGCCTCTCCGTCAAACTCGGCGTACCCCAACCTGACCAACGGACCCCCGTTTGAATTGGGCACGACCGCCAACATCACCATCGCCGAGAACATGACCAATACCGAGAACATCAATCGCCTGTAACTTCCCTGCATACTAACCTCCTGCCCAATTCCTCCTGACACCAGCAAAAACGCCGTCAATATCTCCACAGATTCGGCCTAAACGCTCCATTTTACAACAGCGATACTAGACGAGCTGATTCTGCAAGTCAACCTCCGCCTCGTCCGATCGGCAACAGGCCCGCCCCTTGCCTATGGAGACTGGCCTCGGTGTTTCCTGAGGTGGACGGAGGCAAATGTCCCCAATAGTCAGATTAATGGCAAGGCAGTGGTGGGATGAACACGCTTTGCCCGTGCGCAGAGGCTATCAGTTCGGCAGGCATCGGTCTGCAGGTGACTTTGGAGTGCGGCGGCTTGACGCCGCTTTCATTTGCGGTTTGGAGTTTCCCCAAAACGGGCTGCGGATTCGTTGGGTTGTTGGCTCCGGGGCGGTGTTTTGGGTGAAACAAGAGCGGAATTGGGATTG
>QMNL01000312.1 GCA_003647755.1 Candidatus Coatesiibacteriota bacterium | reverse complement strand
GATCGCGCAGGAGACGCTGAAGCAGTGGGACAATGTGCGCCTTTTCTCTGTTACCTATCGCAAGGTCAACACCTGGAATCGAGCCGATCTCCCGGGGAGCCACCCGGCTGTAGCAGCCTGCGACCACAATCAGGGCGTCCGGGTTGAGTCGTTGGGCGCGCCTGATTGCCGCTCTGTTCCTGCGATCAGTCCTGGCTGTTACCGTGCAAGTGTTGATGATGTAGATGTCTGACGGCTGGCCAAACTCGACTGTCTGAAAGCCCGCCTTCTGAAGCTGCGCCGCCATTGCGGCGCTCTCGAACTGGTTCAACTTGCAGCCGAGTGTGAAGAACGCAACTGTTGTCATCACTTAAGCCTTGGGTCTGAAATCACCGTGCCGCGGCGGTGTATGAGTTACTTCCAGTAATACCTGTCCATTCACAAGTTTTCCTATGCATAGACCAACAGTAATACAGAAGTGCGAGTTTTTCTCTTGGTGTTCCTTCTGTTCCTGTGGTTATTCTGATTGTTTTCTGGCATTATTTCGAGAGTTAAATCGAGCTCTATAAAGATAATACTCGAAAGAGTAGCGATATGGTCGTTCATTACTATAACCGGGCGATCCTTACCTGTCGAATGTTCAAAAAGTACTTGATTTTCTACAACTGAGATTATAATGTTAGAATGAGTAGGTAGCTTGGTCAATCAGATCGGGGATGCTGGATGATGCAGAGCAGGGCGCTTCACTATTTTGCTCAGCTGCACACCTTTGTTGACTCGGCGATCGATCAGGGCATCTTCGGAGGGGCGGTCTTCTTCGTCAAGCGCGAGGGCGACTGGATACTTCATGGAGCCAAAGGGTCTCTGAGTGTTGACTCAGATGAGGCCCCCATGGACGAAGACATCATTTTTGACGTTGCCTCTCTCACCAAGGTACTAGTTACCACACCTGCGATAATGCTCCTTCAAGAGGCTGGGGAGCTGTCGATCGACGACCCGGTTGCCGATTACATCGAAAGCTTCCGCGACACAGAGAAGCTCTGCATCACAATCAAAGACCTCCTTACGCATTCATCCGGACTGCCGGCGTGGGCGCCTCTTTACGTTTTCGCAGACGATAAGGACGAGGCGATCGAGTTCATCAGCCACATCCCTCTCCGGTATACGCCGGGTGAGGAGATCGAGTACAGCTGCCTCGGTTTCATACTCTTGGGCAGGATAGTTGAACTGGTCTCCGGCCAGGACATCGCTGAGTTTGCACGCGGGCACATCTTTGAGCCGCTCGGCCTTCGCCAGACTTTCTTTCGGCCCCCACGTGAGCTGCTCAGCCGGATCGCTCCGACAGAGCACGGAAACGTCTATGAACAGGCGAAGGCCGCTCAATTCATCGAGGAGTTTTCGACCGTGGCGTCGCAGGACAGGTGGCTGGCGTCTCGGTTGCGTCGGGCCAAGAGGCGACTCGATTCGATGAGGCGCGAGGGACTCATCAGGGGGCAGGTGCATGACTCTAACGCGTACTTCCTCGGTGGCGTAAGCGGCAATGCTGGCGTTTTCAGCTGCGCTTCGGATGTCATGAAGATGGCAGAGCAGTTTCTGCCGGGCGCAAGCGGGCGCAAGAGAAACGCGATTCTCTCGCCCGAGAGCGTCAGGCAAATGATAACCCCGCAAAAGGAGGTCGGTAACCAGTGCCGAGGGCTCGGCTGGCAGCTGATCAAGGGCAACGGAACGAGCGGGGGGCGACTGATCTCGAGGAGCGCATTTGGCCACACCGGGTTTACCGGTTGCAGCCTCTGGATCGACCCGCTGCGGGAGCTTGCCGTGGTTCTGCTGTCAAATGCCGTGTGCCCCAGATACAAGCCGGATGGGATGGCTGCCTTCAGGCCTGCTTTCCACGATCTCGTCGTGCAGTTCTCCGACTGTATCTTCAGCCCCGCCCACGCCTAAAGCTCGCATTGTCCGTTGTTATCTCTGCTACAAGTATATATACTTTCTATCTTTCTGTTTTAAGTTACAGAATGTGTTCCGCACACAAGTCGCGGCCACAAATAAGATCAAGTTCCCTGAAAGGAGGCAAAAAAAAGATGAGAGCAGCGGTTGTCCTTCTAGTCTCTGGACTGCTTCTGGCGCTGTGGGTGATCGCCGTGCCTGGGCCAAACCTCACAATCGATACTGACAGAACCAGCTATCAGTCTGGTGACACGATTGCATCAATACCTATGATCTCCATCCCCGCAGGCTCGTTCTTGATGGGTTCGCCCAGTGACGAGCCGTGGCGCGATTTGGATGAGGGGCCGCAGCGGACGGTCAACATCTCGGCGTTTATGATGTCGCAGACGGAGATTACTGAGAAGCAGTGGAATGACGTTATGGGCTGCAAAGACCCTTATTTCACCGGCGATCAGCGCGTTGAGAAAGTAACCTGGTTCGACTGCGTGAGTTTCTGCAACAAGTTATCGAGGGATGAGGGCTACACCCCATGCTATACGATCAGGAACATTGGCTATGACGGCAATCACATCACTTCTGCGGACGTGTCGTGCAACTTCAATGCGAACGGCTACCGTTTGCCTACAGAGGCGGAGTGGGAATATGCCTGCCGGGCTGGGACGAAGGCCCCGGTTGGCGAGAAGGAGCCGAACGCTTGGGGTCTTTACGGTATGCACGGGAATGTGTGGGAGTGGTGTTGGGACTGGTATTCATCAGACTATTATGGAACGCGACCCGATCCGGATACCAATCCGACAGGTCCTACCACTGGTGGGGGCCGGGTCATTCGCGGCGGCGGTTGGGGCCAGGGCCAACAGGGCTGCCGTTCAGCTCGTCGCTCAGGGATGGCCCCGGCGCTTCGGCTTGGGACCGGTTTTCGCGTGGTCAGGGCTCATTAGTCACGTGCTTGCTTTGCTGTGCAGGCCGGCCTTCTCAGGCGGTCTATTGTGTGAAACGTGAAGGGCAAAGAAGGGCGCAAGCCCAGGAAGACCCTTCGCATGTCCTTATGAGGATTATGAGGCGGGGGAGTGAGTCGTGCTCCCTCGGGTCCCCCATCTGAAGATGGGGGTTAGGATCATGGGAGCCTTTTATATCGCCTCGACTGAAGTCGGGCGATGAGGTGCTGCCACATGTCTGCGCGCCTCTCTGCGAATCGCCGCGCTTCAACGCGGTGATATAGATGGCTCTGATTATCCTAACACCCGACTTCAGTCGGGTGTCCTGAGGATGCGTCGGCGCGCCTCCTGCCTAGACTCCTCATTTGAAAGGGGTATAGAGGAGGGCGTGGTGCTCCCGCGGGTCCCCCATCTGAAGATGGGGGTTAGGATCATGGGAG
>QMNL01000311.1 GCA_003647755.1 Candidatus Coatesiibacteriota bacterium | reverse complement strand
CGAGCGGCTGCTGGAGACTTACCTTGCCTATGCTCCCTTCGGCATTCGCTCGTTTCTGAAGGCGATGCCGTTGTGGCTGTCAAGCAAGCTGTGGATAAAAGACATCATAAAAAAGGAGCTTGACTACGATGGCGACGTTCTCTTCACGGAGCATCACGAGTCTCATGCCGCCAGCGCCTTTCTCCCATCGCCTTTCAACGAGGCCGCTATCATAACGATGGACGGCGTTGGCGAGTGGGCCACATCAAGCTACGGTGTGGGCAAGGACAATCACATCAAGCTAATGGCCGAGCTGCACTTCCCGCACTCGCTTGGACTTCTGTATTCTGCCTTTACCTATTACACCGGCTTTAGGGTCAACTCCGGCGAGTATAAGGTGATGGGCCTTGCGCCATACGGCGAGCCAGAATTCGTTGACTTGATTCATGAACTGCTGATCAAGATTCGGGACGACGGCTCATTCATCTTGAATATGGACTACTTCAATTACTGCGCCGGCCTGACGATGACAAATAAGCGCTTCCACAAGGCCTTTGGTGGCCCACCGAGGAAGCCCGAATCGCCCATCCGAAAGCGCGACATGGACCTCGCCCGGTCCGTTCAGGAGGTAACGGAGGAGGTGATGCTCAAGATGGCCAAACACGTCCACAAGGAAACTGGCATGAGAAACCTCTGCCTGGCCGGCGGTGTGGCCTTAAACTGCGTCGGCAACGGGCGGATACTGCGTGAAGGCCCGTTCGAGAACATCTGGATACAGCCAGCGGCGGGCGATGCGGGAGCCGCGCTGGGCGTTGCCCTGTTTATATGGCATCAGTATCTAGGCAATCCCAGAGAGGTTGACGGTGTTACCGATGCTCAGAAAGCCTCGTTGCTTGGTCCGAGCTTCTCGGATGATGAGATCGAGGCGTTCTTGAAACAGCAGGGCGCCAAGTTCCGCAGGCTCGCCGCCGATGAGCTTCCAAAGGCCGTAGCGAAACTCATTGCGAGCCAGAAGGTTGTCGGCCTCTGTCAAGGCCGGATGGAGTTTGGCCCGCGGGCTCTCGGAGCAAGGAGCATCATAGGCGATGCCCGGTCTGAGGAAATGCAGAGTCTCATGAACAGGAAGATCAAGTTCCGGGAGTCATTCAGGCCGTTTGCCCCAAGCGTCCTGCGGGAGGCCGTCTCGGACTACTTCGAGATCGACCGGGAGAGTCCTTACATGTTGCTGGTGGCTCCCGTCAAGAAGGAGCGGCGCATCCAACATCAAGCTGCGAAGAAGCTGTTTGGTCTGGACAAGCTCAAATTGAAGCGGTCGGACATTCCGGCCGTAACTCACGTCGATTACTCGGCGAGGATTCAGACGGTCGATGAGAAGGACAACCCGCTGTATTACAGGATCATCTCCGAGTTCAACAATCTGACCGGCTGTCCCGTGATAATAAACACGTCGTTCAACGTCCGAGGCGAGCCGATCGTGTGCACTCCCGAGGACGCATACAGGTGCTTCATGCGCACCAAGATGGACTACCTCGCTATCGGTTCTTTCCTTTTGGACAAAAACGAGCAAGCTCCCTGGGAAGAGGCAGTTGATTGGCAACAGGAGTTTCCACCGGACTAATGAAAAAGAGACTATCCACAGCCGAGATAAGGCAGATGAGGCTTCTGGCCGGCTTTCTGCTTGCGCTTATTACGATTCTGACCGTTCTCCGATACTGGCTACATGGCTATCCTGTGGGAATCCCGGTCGGTCTTCTCATAATCGCGGCCGCGGCAGTTGTCTTCATGTTGTCGTTTGTATGGCCTCAACCCTTGGCGCCAGCTTTCAGACTTTGGATGGTAGTGGCTCGGGCAATCGGCTGGTTCAATGCACAGCTGTTGCTTGGCATTCTTTTTTATCTCATCTTGACACCGATAGGGCGCATAATGAGAATGATGGGGCGCGACCCGTTGCATAAAGAGTTCAATTCTGATAAGATGACTTTCTGGATACCGAAGGGCGAGCCTGAGGACGGTCTTGAGCGTTACAAGAGGCAGTTCTAATATGACTATCGTGGGAGTCTGTGAATGGGTAAAATAGGCATAGCAAGAGAACTCTGGCAGTTCCTAAAGGTCAGAAAGAAGTTCTGGCTGGTGCCGATCGTTTTGGTGCTCTTGCTTATGGGAGTCATCATCATTTTCGGCCAGAGCTCGGCGCTTGCGCCTTTCATCTATACTTTGTTCTAGAGGATACGAAAGTAACCTCTGGCCGCGTAGAGTGAGATTCTTTCGTGAGTCGCGGTCTGGAAGTGCTCTGGCTTAGGATGTTGGGGGAATGGATTGGCCCTCATTAGAAGGGCACTCTGCTAGTAGTTAAGGAGATAGTGTTATGCAAAACAAGGCGAAATCATCAATCGGGTGGCTTGTTATCGCTACGGCCCTCTTTCTGCTTATCAGGCTGGTCCTGCGGCCTAACATAACCGTCATCTTCGGGAAATCTCTCTCGCCTCTCACATATCAGTTGGTTTGGACAGTGCTGGCCACGCTGGGCATCTGGCTATGCACTGTCATTCATGGAAACGTCTCTCGCCTCAAGCAGCTCAGCTCCTCGCTGGACAGCTTCAGGGACTCGCTCATCCGGCAGGAGCAGGAGACTCGGGTCGCACTGCGGGAGCTAAGGGAATCGCTGTCGAAGTTGAGATTCGAGCAGCTCAGGCGAGAGGGCAACTTCAGGTTCACTAAGGATATGCCACTTACCGAGGCGCTTGCAGTCCACCCAGACGTGGCAAAGCTCTTGTTTCAGCGGGGCCTTGCTTGCGTTTCCTGCCCTTCGGCAGCGGCCGAGACGATCGAACAGGCCGTTCAGGTTCACGGCATGGACGTTGAGCCGATCCTCCAGGACCTTAACAAGCTATTGGAGAACCGCAAGAACTAGCCTATCCCGCGGTTACAGCAGCGGGGGAAACCTCATGCGATCAGCTCCTTAACCCCAGTAGGCAGAATGATAATCAAGCAATGTTGTAGTTCGGCAACGATGCTGGGACGAGTGAACCGCTTAGCAGCGATAGAAACTCGGCGGCGACAAGCCTGCCGGCAGGGAACCCATCTCGGAACCTTGTCCATATATCCCTCGTAGGCAGCCCCGAATCTCTTGCGCAGGTGAGCTTCCTCGTAGCTAACCACCAGCCTGTAAACCGTCATGCAGTAGGCCAGCATAATGGGCACAAACCAGAACAGTTCAGCCATCATCACGTAACCGAGTAGGATCAATGTGTTTCCGAGGTACAGAGGATTGCGAAGATACGCATAAGGCCCTGTAGTTGTCAGGACCATCTTCATCTTCAGGCGATAGTGCAGGTG
>QMNL01000310.1 GCA_003647755.1 Candidatus Coatesiibacteriota bacterium | reverse complement strand
TTTCCGTAAGGGGATTGCTGCAGCGATGATCGACATAGGATCGATGTCGCGTCAAGCCGCGACGAGAAAAAGCGGCGTCAAGCCGCCGCACTCCAAAGGGCTACAACCAGCTGCGTCAGTCTGATTATTGCGGACTCCGGGGGACTAGGCGCATGTTGCATCCCAAAGGCCATGATGCAGATGACGCCAAGCTGCAGCTGCAAACCGCGAGTAAAGAGACTCCAGGCCGGGGACTACACCACACGACGTCGCTTTATTACCTCGGCTATCGCCTCGCAGACAGTCTCAACTGTGATCGCCCGCATGCAGTCGTAGCTGTGGGTTTTGCACTCGCGCCTGAGACACGGTGCGCAGCTCACGCCGGACGTAATGACGATGTGTCTGTCGCCAAGCGGCCTCGTAGCCGCCGGGTCAGTAGATGCGAAGATCGCGACGACTGGGGTTCCGACTGCGGCCGCAAGGTGCATTAGCCCCGAATCGTTTGACAGAACGACCTGCGCCTGTGCGAGGACGCTGGCCGCATCAACCAGGGAGGTCTTGCCACCAATATCAACGCATTTCCCCGATGCCATCGCGGTAATCTGCCCGATCACCGGCTTCTCGGCTGAGCTCCCGAGCAGGACTGAGGGCATGTTATGCTCGAGCCAAACACGGTCAATAACCTTCGCAAAGCGGTCAGGGAACCAGCGCTTTGCCGGCCCAAAGGATGCTCCCGGGCAGACAGCGAGATATGGCCAGGGGGCTAGCGATCCGAGAGCCTCGGCCGTGAGCTGTCTGCCTCTCAGGAGGACCTCATCAGGGAGGCTGAGTTCCGGAATGCTGTCTGCCTGGACGGTGAGTCCGGCCGCCCTCAACATGTCCAGGTAGTATTGAACGTGGTGAAGACGCTTGGTGGCGGCTGTGATGGGCACGGCCGTCGTGAGCAACAAGCCCCTCCCGTCGGTCGCATACCCTATGCGCTCGGGGATGCGCGCCATGAATGCTACGAGCGCTGCCTCGAAGGCGTTCTGGAAGAGGAAACTCTTCTGAAAGCGCATCTGTCTGATCGCCCGGACGGCTTTCCAGAAGGTAAGATGACCGCTCTCGATGGACCCGCGCGGGTGGACGCCGACGTATGGCATGACCCCTGCGACCCCATCGACTAGCTCAAAAATGGGCTCAAGATGCGGCCTGGCGAGGACAGTAATCTCGGCGCCGGGGTAATACTCGATGATCGCCCTTAGGGCAGGCAGGTTCATGACAGCGTCGCCCACCCAATTGGTGGCTCTGACGAGTATCCTCACTGCGAGTCTCGATTACCGAGGCTAAACGCTTGAGAGGGGTTTTCAGCCCCACAGGCTACGAGCTGATCATAGCCCCGTCCGGCTTCATGGGTTTGTCGCCCGGCGACATCAAACGGGGCGACAGTTCGGGCCGGATGCTCACTGGCTTGTTGGGCCAGGCGCATCATGTCATTTTTGTGAGCGGCCATAGCAGAGAGCTCGGAGTAGAGAATCCTGCCAACAAATGAGGCGATATTGGGCGACGTGTAGGCGTTTGAGTTAATCTTCAGCAGTCTATAAGGGCGGGGGGCACCATCCGCGTCAAATCTGTAAAACAGCCTCACTTTGGGGAGGTCTGCTTGTGCGATTGAAGCTGCAAGCCCAAACAACGAGATAAGCAATATTACTGGCGTCATTCCACTCAAGTCCTGGAATGAATGCGCAGCGAGTCCCAAGATCACTAAGACGACCGAGAGAGCGCGCAGCCAGCGGAATCTTGTCCGTTCCCCTTGGGCAGGAACAATGCGAAAACCACAATTATGGCACCGCTTGGCGCCTATCCTATAGAGCTCTTTACGGCACTTCGGACATGCAAGGATGATCTCGATGGCGACTCTCGTCCCAACGAAGAAAAGTCGGTCACGCCCGAGGCCAGATGCATCTACCGGTATGAGCGCCATGGCACGATCTGTCGACTTGCTCAGGCTGATCTTGGACCATTTGGCGAACCGGGCCCCCGGGACGTTTTTCAGGGTCTGGGTCATTGCTTTGTCAGGTCGGACCGTTCCAGGGTTCTTCATGTGTTTCACTCGGGCCAAGTGCTCAAGGATGGGGTGGGGAAGCCCCGGTTTCTGTGCCAAGCTCCTCTCTTTCGGCCATTCTTCGGAGAATTGCATTCAGCCTGAACAGCGACGCGATGCGCCTGGCCAGGATTGACCAGACCTTGGGGGAGTAGTATTCGCCAAGCGGGAGCACCATTTGTCTGGAAGGTAATGGATGACCGTTGACCCAGACCGTTACGATAAACTTGGCGCCTCGGGCGACTACGGACAGAAGACCCAGGAGGATGCCGGCCGCCGGATAGACGTATTTCGCCCACTGGCCGAACTTTTTTAACAGGATGGCCCCGGCGAAGATGATTACCATGCCAAGTGAATATAGGACCTTCTTGAGCCAGTAAAGCTGTTTGCTGGCAGCTATCCGCTTGCCGCAGCGCGGGCAATGCGTAACGCCCAACTTCGTCAGTGTGGACTTGCACTTCGGGCAACTGACCTTGTAGTCCACGCGAACGCCGTGAAGCTCGAACGACTCCACGCCACCGGCCGGGCTCGATATTCTCTCCGCCGTCTGCGCCAACGCCCCCGTCGAGCGACCTCTTGCCGCGGCCCGATGCGGCTCGTGAGCCGATGCTTCTCGCCTCAAGTTGCGCTGTTCTCGCTCCAGTGCAACGCCCCTGCTCGCCCCAATGCTCCTCGCCAGGTCCTTCCTCTGGGCCCACACTCCCGCGAAGAAGGCCAAGTCGCCGGCCTTCATCCATTTGCCGCCCGTCAATTCATCAGACTTGATGCTGAACCACGGCTGAATCCGACCATCGCGAGCCATTCGCAAAAGCCCCATCGACGAAACGTTGAGCCTTTTGCCCTCCATCTCCACTTTCATTTGTGCACCACCTCGGGATAGGTCATGCTGTTGCGCCTCCGTCCAAAACAATTAGCGAGCCCGTCATCCAAGAGCTCTGCTCCGAGACCAAGAACACGGCGAGCGACGCGACGTCCTCGGGCATGCCCCGGCGGCCCAGCGGATACAGCGAATCGATCTTTGCCCTGTCGCTCTTAACGCCTATGCTGTTAAAAAAGTCGATCGTAGTATCCATGATCCGCGTATCGATATGGGCAGGACAGATACAGTTGACCCGTATCCCGTCCCTTGCGTAGCCCTTCGCCAAGCTTCGCGTCAACATGTGCACCGCCGCCTTTGAGGCGCTGTATGCGTCTGCATAGGTTGTGGCCCTGATGCCCGAAACTGAGCCGATGTTCAGGATGTTGCCCGCCTTCTGCTCGATCATGTGCGGCAG
>QMNL01000309.1 GCA_003647755.1 Candidatus Coatesiibacteriota bacterium | reverse complement strand
TGCACCTCGCCCTTGCAAGATACGCAGCAGAGGATAGAATTGCGGGCGATATGATCAAAAGGTTCGTCCGCATCTTGAAAGACCACGAGATAATCTACAATCTCGTGATTAAGGAGCTGAAAGTCAGGTATCGCGGCTCTTATCTGGGCTTCCTGTACGCTCTCCTGAACCCGCTTGTCTCCACCGTCGTGTTCGCAGTCGTCTTCACCTTTATCATCAGGATAAAGATGCAGCACTACGGCCTATACCTGCTCACAGGCTTCATGCCCTGGATATTCTTCCAACAGTCGCTCTCCGAATCGGCCACATCCATCATTCGCAACGCCAATCTCATCAAGAAGGTCATGATTCCCCGGGAGATATTCCCCATCTCGAGCATCCTCGCCTGCCTGGTCAACTTCTTCCTCGGCAGCTGTGTCATGTTGCCGTTCCTCGCCGCATACGGGCATTTCTCCGTTCGGTGGGCTTACCTGCCCCTTGTCATGCTCGTCCACCTGGTCTTCACGCTCGGGCTTGGCCTCTTCCTCTCGTCTGCCAACGTCATGTTCCGAGACATCGGCAACCTGGTGGAAATAGTCATCTTCGTCTGGTTCTATGCTAACCCGATCA
Organism: Candidatus Coatesiibacteriota bacterium; assembly: GCA_003647755.1. Classification (GTDB taxonomy): domain Bacteria; phylum B130-G9; class B130-G9; order B130-G9; family B130-G9; genus B130-G9. Next base: position 2,729 of record QMNL01000309.1, on the reverse strand, counting down.
TCTATCCACTGCAGATGCTCCAGACAAAGCTGCAGGAGATCGGACGCCCTGAACTGCTGACGCTCTATCTTGCCAACCCCATGGCCTCAATCATGGTCCTGTATCGGCACGCCCTGTTCGCTCCGGTCTCGCCCGATGTCCTCGGGACAGCAGCCATCATCGCCATCGTCTGGGCCGTGATTGCTCTTCTGGTAGGCCAATTCGTATTCAGCAGGCTCCAGAAGACGTTTGCGAAGGAGCTTTAGGCATTGAGCGACGATTCTGTGTCCCCGAAGGCAAATCCCGGCTACATAAAACTCGACCTCTTCTGCAGGGGAATGCGGATTGACCCCAGCTGCGACATCCAGCACGACGGCCGACCTATCCTGCGAACCAGGGCGGGACTCGGGAGCGGCCTGGACATGATCCTGCCGGGGAATGTCTGGGTGAATGCTCCCGTCGAGGAAGATTTCGCCAAATCGTCTCCATACTGCCTCCACAAAGAGGACGGCGAATACGTCTTGCGGCACGACGGCGAATGCGTAGCTGAGGTAACGCTGCCGGCCCGGCCGACTTTCTACGGCGCAAGTACCACCAGCGGGAAGCTGATGTCGCAGGTTGGCGTCATGCAGGGGACATATCTCGGCATCTACCCCACGCGACTTTGCTACCACTGGACGCTAAAGCCGAGGCAAAACTGCAAGTTCTGCTCAGTAGGTCTCAATCTCGGCCAGAAAGAGGCGATGCACAAAACCGTAGAAGACGTAGTCGAGACTGTGCTCGCAGCGAGGCGCGAGTGTCGGATAACCTTTGTGCACTTTAACACGGGGTATCAGGAAGGGGACACCTATCTGGACGATTTGGAGCCTTTCATAAAGGCGGTCAAAAAGAGGACGGGACTTCTGATCGGCGTCCAGACCCCGCCCCACCCGGACCTCAGTCGCTATTCCAAGCTGAGGAAGATGGGCGTCAACAACGTCTCGTTCTGCTTTGAGCTGATGGACGAGGGCCGACTCAGGGAGGTCTGCCCCGGCAAGAGCCGCTTTGTGGGCTTGAAACGCTACCTGGATGCCATCGAGCATTGCGCCTCGATGTTCGACACAACGAACGGCGAGATAATCGCGGGCCTCGAGCCGGTCGAGAAGACGCTTGAGGCCATCGACTGGATAACCGGCGTGGGCGCAATCCCGACCGTCTGCGTTTTTCGGCCCCTGAAGGGAACGGACTACGAGAGCGTGCCTCCGCCCAAGACCGAGGAGGTGGCGCCGATCTTTGCCAGGCTCTACCAGCGGTGCATGGAGCACAATCTGCCCATCGGCATAGCGCCGAACATCAAGGTGAGCATGGTGCTCTTGCCTGAGGAGGGTAGGTACTTTCTCGATAACCCAAGACCGTATGGTCTGAAGCGAGTGAGATTGTGGGCTATGAGCAAAGCTTTTGGCATTTACTTTAGAACGAAACTGAAGGTGAAGTGATGACCGTAACGAACATACAAACGCGAAGAATGAACGTATATGTTACCAGGCAGATACCCGAGCCGGGCATCTCGATGCTAAAGGCACATTTCGGTGTTGACGTCCGTCAAGCCAAGACCCCCATCAGCAAGCCGGAACTGCTGGAGCACGTCGGCGACGTTGATGGGCTGTTGTGCCTTTTGACCGATCCCGTTGATGCCGAGGTGATCGCAGCGGGCAACAACCTCGTCTGCATATCAAACTACGCGGTCGGCTTCAACAACATAGATGTGAGGGCTGCGACCGAGCGAAACATACTGGTTACCAACACCCCCGGCGTCCTCACCGACACAACGGCTGACTTCGCGTTTGCGCTCCTGCTGGCCGCAGCGAGGCGCATAGTGGAGGCGGACGCATTCGCCAGAGCCAGTAAGTTCAACGGGTGGGACCCCATGCTCATGCTTGGCCAAGACGTGCACGGCAAGACGCTCGGCATCGTTGGCTTCGGCAAGATCGGTCAAGCCCTGGCCCGGCGCGCGCGGGGCTTCGACATGCGCATCCTATATTACAGCCGAACGAAAGCCTCGGACGAGGACGAAGCAGCACTTGCGGCAACCTTCACGCCTCTTGAGAGAATCTTCGCCGAATCCGACTTCATCTCCCTCCATGTCCCGCTGACCGAGCAGACGAGGCACCTCATTAGCCACGACCAGCTGCGAATGATGAAGCCAACGGCAATACTCGTAAACACCTCGCGCGGGCCAGTTGTGGATGAACAGGCGCTTGCGGAAGCGCTTCGCGACGGCACGATCGCCGCGGCCGGCCTCGATGTCTTCGAGGATGAGCCAGAGGTGAACCCCCTGCTCGCGTCGTTGCCAAACGTCGTGCTAGCCCCGCACATCGCTAGCGCCTCGCACAGGACTCGCTCGTTGATGGCAAAGATCGCCGCAGAGAACCTGATCGATGCTCTTGCTGGCCGCCGACCGCGATTCCCCGTAAACCCAGAGGCCCTCACCGAATAGTTTGTTCAACGCCCAAGCTCATCCGCCAGCGGCCTGGTGCCTCCGCCCCCGAGCCTTGGGCCACACGTCATAATCGTAACGGGTCATGACGGTCTCTGAGGCGTTGACTAGCTCGCGGGTCGAGCCCAGGCCGTCACGGGTGAGGTAGTGGGCAAGCCTAACGGTGGTCTCCTGCGGGACAGCCGCCGCGTGTCGCCGCACCCCTCAGCGAGAGGAGGTGCTGTGGGCCCACCATTGCCCTGGGCTGAGGCGCCGCATCCGCGTCGCTTCGGCT
>QMNL01000308.1 GCA_003647755.1 Candidatus Coatesiibacteriota bacterium | reverse complement strand
GTTACTCCTCTGGTGGGGTCGATACCGTGGCGTTCGGATCGGACGATGGGAAGGTCTATGCCCTGCGCACGGACGGCAACCTCGCCTGGTCTTACCAGACGGATGGCTGGGTGAGTTCGTCGCCTGCGGCCTCGGTTGCGGGAGACGTTTACGTCTGCTCCTACGATGGTGGACTCTACGCGTTTGACGTGAACGGCGGGCTCAAGTGGCGTTTCGATGCGGGCTCTCAGATATTTGCGACGCCGGCGGTTGGTCCCGATGGTGGGATACACTTCGGGACGCTTGGTGGGACGCTGTTCAAGGTTAGTCCAGATGGGAGCGAGGCGTGGCGGTTTAAGGCTGACGGTGCGATTTTTGGCTCCTGCTCGGTTGATGGGGATGGATATGTGCGGTTCGGCACGATCGGGCACACGTTCTACCGGTTGAGCCCATCAGGCGAGCTGACTTCGAGTTACGTCAGTGGGGGTAGCACGCCGGTTTACTACGTGTCGTCTCCGCTGCTTGACGTCAATTCAAGTACCTATGTGGGGACGCTGGGGCGATGTGTTTACTGCCTAAACGACATCTGTAGCCGGATAACGATGAGATACGAGATGGAAAAGACGCAGCTCGGCAGCAACGGCAGCGGCATTTACGGCTCCATTGTGCTCGACAGCACGGGCCGGCTCTATGTGCCGTGCATGAACGGGCAGCTTTATTGTCTCGAGAGCAGATATGGACTGCCGGTGGTAAGCAATGCTGATAGGAATGCGCTTTCCAGGGAGCTTGCGCCTCAATCTAGCGTTTATGAGGACGTGGCTGCCAAGCTGCGTACCCCTAGGCCAATGGCAATTGCCCTTCAGGCAGAGATAGGACTTGGCCCGGAGGGCTCAGGAACGCTTCTTGACGAGGCGATGAAGATGGCAGGTTACAGCTACGGGGCGCTTGCCATTGATCCGTCTCCTGTTGCGAGGGACCCTTACAGGCTCATCCTGGTTGACTACTTGCTCACCCAGGAGCCAGCCCAGGGGCCAGCAGTGCTGAGGCAGCTTTCGGACGAGTTCGAGTTTGACTGCTCCACGCTCCAGGCAAAGATACTCAAGGCCTCGTCAATGGCCGACGTTAATGTGGAGCCGGTGTCGTTCTCGCACACGTTCGGGGATAAGCCGCTGGAGGAGGCGATCCGCGCGGTCTATCAACGACACGGCGTGGCGCTCACTTTCGATCAGGAGGCGAAGCTGGCGACGATCAACCAAACGATCGGCCGTAACATACAGGAGGCGATGGGGCTTCTGCTCCTCGCGATGGATGAGGCGATGCGTCTTCGGGACGAGGCATTCGCGGGGCTGTCGGCCAGTGAGAGGCAGGATATTTTCTACGACACGATGGACCCCAACTTCATCAGCAATACATCGCCGCTGTTCTCGATGTTTGCGGTCTATAACAAGGTCGATCGTGCGAAGATCGTGCGAGGTGCCGCGCTGGTGGCCAGCGTTATCGACTCGCTGTTGGGCGCTGGGCGTTCTGGCCCCGGCTGGGTAGTTGCTGCTGGGGCTGAGGACCGGACCAAGGTTCCCTCGGTCAGTGGCGACGTCGTCTTCTCGTTCGAGACACCGATAGGTTCGTTGATACTTGGTGGGGACGGCGAGACTACGTATCGCACGGACTTCGAGCCGACGCCAGAGAGCGTCCCGACGCTCATCGTGGACCTGGGCGGAGATGACAACTACTACTCGTATCTGCCGCAGGACTTCCGCGATAATATCTGCGCACAGGTTACAATAGACATTTCGGGGAACGACACCTACCGGACATCGCACGATAATGCCCAGGGCTCCGGCAATCTCGGCGTAGGTTTCTGCATAGACCTCTCGGGGAATGACTACTACAAGGCGGGGCACTACTCGCAAGGCGCGGGCTGGGGAGGCGTTGGTGTGCTCTGTGATTACAGCGGCAACGACCAGTATTATGCCGACACCTGCTGCCAGGGGGCGGGCTTCATGGGGGTAGGTCTGTTGCTGGACCGCGGTGGGGACGATTCTTACTCTGCCGACGAGCATGCACAAGCCTTCGGCTACATCTGCGGAGCGGGCGTTCTGAATGACACATCCGGCGACGATCTTTACTTCGCCGGAGGGGAGTATGAGCACCAGTATGAGCCTCCGCGGACGACCTCCATGTCCCAGGGCTACGGGTTCGGCGTGAGGTTGCATTACGTGGGCGACCCACACGCATCCGGCGGAGTTGGGCTCTTGATTGATAGCGCGGGGGACGACACGTTCATAAGCGATTTCTTTGGGACCGCGGGAGCATATTGGTTTGGCCTCGGGATGTTGATGAACAGGAGCGGGAATGATACTTACCTGTCGAGGCAGTACTCGATTGCATCCGGCATACACCTCGCGGTTGGCCTCCTTGTTGATGATGATGGAGACGACATGTATGTGTGTCGGTCGCTCTCTGAGGGCTGTGCACACGACGATTCGGTCGGGATACTCGTGGATAACGCCGGCGACGATGTGTATCTGGCGCAGGATTTCAGCCAGGGCGCCTCAAGCCCGCGGAGTTTCTCCGCTCTGGTTGACAATGGGGGGAATGACATGTATTGGGCAATGAAGGGTCGCTTGAACCAGGGCGAGGGTCGTTATGATAACGCTCGCAAGACGAGTTTCAGCCTTTTGCTGGACGCTGGCGGCCGCGATTTTTATCAGTTGATGGGAGCTGACAATTCGAGATGGACGCAGACCATATACGGAGTTGGGATTGATTCGGAGTTTGGGGACACGGGGCTGCACTGATGGCTGATGGAGGTCGGCAGCAGTGAAGGCGCTGGTAACCGGTGGCGCAGGGTTTATAGGGTCGCATCTGTGCGATGCGTTGCTCGCTCGGGGCGACCATGTTGTTGCCATAGATGACCTCTCCACCGGCTCGATCGAGAATGTGAGCCACTTGGACGGCAACAAGCGGTTCAGGCTCGTGATCGACACAATCATGGACGCCTCGCTGCTGGAAGAGCTTGTCAGCAACGTCGATGTGGTTTTTCATCTCGCCGCGTCGGTCGGCGTCAAGTATGTAATCGATAATCCGTTGAGAGCGATTCAGATCAACATACAGGGGACCGAGAACGTTCTGGCGGCGGCCAATCGGGGTAAGTGCAAGGTGCTGCTGGCCTCGACTTCGGAGATATACGGCAAGAACACTAACGGCCCACTTAATGAGAATGCGGATAGGATTCTTGGTGCAACTAACATCTCACGGTGGTCATACTCCGCAACGAAGGCGGTCGACGAGTTCCTTGCGCTTGCCTACCACAGGGAGAAGCAGCTGCCGGTTGTGATAGCCAGGATATTCAACACGTGCGGGCC
>QMNL01000307.1 GCA_003647755.1 Candidatus Coatesiibacteriota bacterium | reverse complement strand
GTTCTTGCGCTTTTGGTTTTAACAGCCCTTTTCGCAGTCGGCATTCAGATATACACCCTCGTTCCCATTCTTCATTATCGCGTTCAGAGCGCCTTTGAGAGCGGCGATTTCGAGTATGCCATGGCGCTTTGCATCAAGATCAGGCGCATTCAGGGGGAGAGTCGAGATGTAGAGCCCAAGATGCGAGAGATCGCAATGGCTGGTATCTCGCAGTACTACGATGAATCCAAGGCTTGTTTTGACGCTGGGAAAGTCCATGAGGCACTAGAGAAATACGAGGCAGCGATGGCGATTGCCGATCAGTTTTTCTTCGTTTTCCCCTCTCAGCAGTTCCTTGCGCCAAAGGATAACAAGTTGCTTGCGCGGCTTTCCCAAATTGCGAATGATTCTTGTTTCATGGGCAAGATCGAATTCCTGCAGTCTCATTGGGCTCGGGCACTGGACCTGCTTCGGGATTGCCAAGCGCAGAGCTCTCCCAACCCGGCCGCGGCCTTCTACCAATTCGCAACATTTTGCAGAACGTGGGATTTTGCTGGCGCCTCAAAGTCGTTCAGTGAGTTCCAGACCTTATCGGCATGGACAAGTTGCTGGGCAACTTGAAGGCGAGCTCTAAGGGTGGAAGCGTTTCGGAGTCCACAGTCGGGGATGTGATTCCCCAATCAATGCACTCACTGTTCGAGGCTTTTGATAGTGTCGGACGCTATGAGATAGCACGCGTCGCCGCTTTGAATGGGATCGAGCTGGTTTTCGCTGAACCTTGCGAGATTGGCTCAACCGGCATCTCCGCCCCTTGCGATATATTCGCACGCAGCGCAGGCGAAGGAAGGGGCGATTTTGGCAATATCCTGGTCGATGGCAGAGATGTCTCAATGAACGAGAAGGGCTACAACATCGTGGCGATAGACCAATCGTCAGGCAAGCTCATCTCGTCTCGCAGCTTTGATACAGCTCGCGCAAGAGGCAACAGTATATGGCTGCAGAGGCAAATTGCCGGCACACCTGAGGGCGCAATTGTCGTCCTTACCGCAAAGGAGAAGAACAACGCGACGAAGGACACACTCCAGGCGCTTCAGAGCATCGGAGCAACATTCGCAATGACCGAGCCGGACCGAGCTGATTGGTCGCACTGTGTAATAGGCGTCAAGGGCGCAAATCCCGGGACTGCCCTGGAGATGTACGGCCCGGCCGCGAGTTTTGCCCAGGTTTTTGGCCCGAGGGAGTGTGGCTCAAGCGATTCGGAGATTAAGGCCTGGCTTACAAAGAGAGCTAGGGAGAAGAAGCGTCCGGTTGCCTGGGTGTCCGGGACTGACCCGGACGACAGAATACTCGTTGCCTGGCCCTAGATGACCGAAGATATGCTCTGGCTTGCTCTCGGCGTCACATTGCGCACCAAGCGAGTTACGTTTACAAACCTGATCAACAACTTTGAGACCATTGAGAGGGTATTCGACGCCTCGGCCCGTCAGCTCTGCTGCGTAAAGGGCGTTTCGATGGAGCTTGCGGGCGCGATAAAAAGAGCTCCAGAAAGCGATGAGTTCAAGACGGAACTTGACGCCGTCCAGCGACTGGGGCTTAAGATAGTAACCATCCGTAGCCCCGATTACCCGGAGAATCTAAGACATATCGCCGACCCGCCGCAACTGCTTTATGTGAAAGGGCGGCTGGAGCCTCAAGACAGCTTCGCCATCGCAATCGTGGGAACCCGCACCGTTACACATTACGGGAGGCAGACGGCCAAGACACTTGGCGCCGATCTGGCCTCGATGGGGATAACCGTAGTTAGCGGACTTGCAAGAGGTGTTGACGCCTCAGCGCACATGGGAGCTCTTACTGGAAAGGGCAGGACGATTGCGGTGCTTGGGAGCGGCCATGGAAAGATGTATCCGGCGGAGCACGCCTCGTTGGCCGAGGAGATAGCGAGAGCGGGCGCGGTCATCAGCGAACTGAGGACTGACACCGAACCAATGCCCGGAAACTTCCCCGTCCGCAACAGGATAATCAGCGGCCTATCGCTGGGAACCGTGGTGGTTGAGGCGGGAAAGAGGAGCGGAGCGCTGATCACGGCCAGACTCGCGCTTGAGCATGGACGGGAGGTCTTCGCCGTCCCGGGGAACATAAACGCCGAAATGAGTGCAGGGCCCAATCTGCTGATTCAGCAAGGCGCAAAGCCCGTCCTTAGCGCCTCGGACATCATAGCGGAGATCGCCCCAGAGCTTAAGGGCATGATGAAAGAGGGAACAGTCAAACAGGCGGCCGAGGCGAAGCTAAAGCTCACACCCGAAGAGCGGAAGGTTTACGAAATGCTGACACAAGAGCCGCAGCACATTGACGAGATAATTTTGTCAACCGCCCTGCCGACACCGACAGTCAGCACAACACTCTTCAACCTTGAGATAAAGGGCCTGGCGAAGGAGATGCCGGGCAAGCTCTTCGTCAGGACGTTATAGAAAGCCCTATAGTGACACAGGTTTCTGGCCTTTGTTGTGCCGTTTCAAAGCGTGCTTTGAGTCTCCCCATTGATCGTAGCCAATCTGCCGGCCTATGCCCTTGATACGCGCCTCGAGGCAGTCGCGACACTGGATTGCCGATTCGTTGAGACACGGCTTTCCAGGATAGAGAAGATAATCCGACCGAACGTCACTTGGAGTAAGAAGTGGCATAATCACGTTTGCCCCAAAGCGAAGCCCCTTCTCTCTTCCCGTTGGATCAAGCGCCTGAAGGGCAGTTGCTGAGGCGATGTTTATATCCGGCATCGCGAGGCGCGTCATGGCGATCATCAATAGGCTGCGGCGCATTTGCAGTTCATCGTTTAGGCTTTCGTTCCCAAGAGGCGTGGCCTCGTGTGGTATGAACGGCCCCATCCCGATCATGTCGATGTTGATCTTCTTAAAGAAGGCAATGTCGTTTGCGAGATGCTCGGACGTTTGCCCTGGCAGGCCGATCATGACGCCCGTTCCGACCTGAAATCCCGTCTCGGAAAGCGCACGCAAAGCGGCGACTCTCGACTCGAGCGATTGTTCATCAGGATGTATGCGCGAGAATAGAGCGGGATCACTCGTCTCAATGCGAAGGAGATAGCGGTGGGCGCCCGCCTCAAAGAACCGTCTGTATGTCTCCTTCGTCTGCTCCCCAATAGATAGCGTTATGCCGAGGCCATGGGGAAGCACATCGCTCCTGGTCTCCCTCTTTATGAGCTGAAGAGCCTTGACGATCGTCTCAATAAACGCCTCATCTTGCCGCTCACCCGATTGGATAACCACTGAGCCAAACCGCTGCTCTGCGCACCATCGGGCAGCTTCAAGCAGGCGATCTAGACTGAGCTGGTAACGGTTGACGCCCTTGTTTGAGCGCCTGATGC
>QMNL01000306.1 GCA_003647755.1 Candidatus Coatesiibacteriota bacterium | reverse complement strand
CGGGGAACTGAAACCCAGCATCACCTCAATCCCAATTCCACTCTTGTTTCGCCCAAAACACCGCCCCGAAACCAACAACACAACACATCGCAATCAAAAAATGCGAAAACTCCTGGATCATTGGGCGGCGGAGCCGACCTTGACCAATGGCGGGTTAAATGCCAATGATCACTAAGAAGGTTTGTAGCCGCAATGGTTCCGTTGCGTGTCATTGTGCTTACGTTCGTGGTGTTCAGAAGAGGTGATGGGGAGTGCTGAAGTTCGTCCATGCGGCCGACATTCATCTTGACAGCCCTTTCGTGGGTCTTGCCGAGGTGTCGCCCGACCTGCAGAAACTCCTCTGCGAGGCTACGTTCAAGGCCTTCGACAACATCATCGACCTTTGCCTGGAGGAGCGGGTTGACTTTCTGCTTGTGGCGGGCGACATCTACGACGCCAAAGACCGCAGTCTTCGGGCACAACTGCGGTTTCGCGACGGTCTTAAGCGGCTTGCCGAGGCTGGCATCTGGACGTTCGTCGTGCACGGTAACCACGACCCGCTTGACGGGTGGAAGGCCGGCCTGCAATGGCCAGGCGACGTCCATGTCTTTGGCGCGGACCGCGTCGAGTCTGTGGTCTATGAGCGGGATGGCGAGGCTCGAGCGATAATCCACGGCATCAGTTTTGGCAAGGCAGAGGTCAGGGACAACCTGGCCGCAAGATTCAGCAGGCAGGATTCTCCCCTATTTCAGATCGGGCTGCTGCACTGTAATGTTGGCGCCAACACCGGCCACGAGAACTACGCCCCCTGCACGCGGCAGGACCTTGAGCGTTCGGGGCTCGATTACTGGGCGCTGGGTCACGTGCACAATCGTCAGATGCTCAGTGAACGCCGGCCCTGCGTGGCCTACCCCGGCAACACCCAGTCGCTTAGGGCCAACGAGAGTGGGCCGAAGGGGTGTCTCCTCGTCTCGGTTAGCGATTCCGGCGACGTCGAGCCGCGGTTCATTCCGACAGACGTCGTCCGCAGACAAAGCGCGGAGTTTTCAATCGCGGACATAACGGACATCGATGGGCTCTTTGATAAGGTGTCTAGCTGCTTTTCAGAGGTCCGGGGCGCAGCCGATGGACGGCCGACGATCTGCAGACTGACCATCGCCGGCAGGGGACCAATGCACTCCGAACTGTCCGATCCTTCTCGCCAGGAGCAGTATCTGGACGAGATTCGCGAGAGCGGGGCGAGGCTTGCACCAGCGGTCTTCATTGCGGAAGTGAAGTTCAAAACAAGGCCAGACGTGGACATACACCTTCGCATGAAGTCGCAGGACATCGTTGGCGATTGCCTGCGCCTCGTGCGTGAACAGCAGAGTAATGGCGAGCGGTTGAGTGAGCTTAGGGGGCGCCTCGACGATCTTCTCGAGCGTCGAGAAGTTAGGATGTATCTGGGGCGTTTTGACGATAAAGCTCTCATTGAGATGCTGGAATCGGCCCAGTCGTTGCTGCTGGATGAGCTCTTGGGGGACGATGAGTGAGGATCAAGGCTCTCCAGATAGATGGTTTCGGCCTGTTCTGTGACCAGCGGGTTGACGACATCCCACCTGGTCTAAGCGTGTTTTTTGGTGACAACGAGGCCGGCAAGAGCACCCTGCTGGCGTTCATCAGAGCCATCCTATTCGGTTTTGCATCGGGTAAAGCGAACAGGTACGAACCTCTTCGGGGAGGCAGCCACGGCGGTGCCTTGACCTTGCTGACTGACGCTGGCGAGGAATACATAGTCAGGCGCTCGGCGTCGCGCAGGAAGGCCGGCGAGGTCTCAATCACGCCCCCGGATGGCCCAGCAGTCGGCGAGGAGCTCATGCCTAGCCTGCTCGGTTTTGCGACACGTGACCTGTTCGAGAGCATATTTGCGTTCAGCCTTACGGAGCTTCAGGAGCTGTCAAAGCTGACAAGTGAGAAGGTTAAGGGCGTGATATACAGCGCGGGGATGGGGAGCGTGGGGAGGTCGCTGCCGTCGCTGTATAGCGAGTTGGATAAGCGGATGGGTGAGATATATACGAAAAAAGGCCGTAAACCTGAGATTAACACGATCCTGAAACAGCTGAGCGATCTTGGGAGCCAGCTCAGGAAAATCGAGGACGCCTACGGAAAGTATGACGAGCTGAAGGAGAGATTCGACCAATCGGAGGCGGAGATCGAGCGACTGGAACAGGAGAAAAGGAATCTCTCTCTCAGGCTCAAGGTGCTGGAGCGGTCTCTGACGGCGTGGGACACGTGGAGCGACCTGGAATCTGCAAGGTCAGAACTTGAGAACGTTCCGGCGGTCGAGCGATTCCCTGATGACGGCCTGGCGGAGCTTAGAAGGCTTCAGCAGAACCTGCAAGTTGCCAGGAGTGATTGGGAGGAAAGTGTCCAAAAACAGAAGAGACAGAAAGAGGAGCTCAAACAGATACATGTGGATGAGCGCGTGCTCGCCCAGGCAAGTGCGATACGCCGTCTCCAGAGAGGTAGAGACCTCTATGATCGCGCCGTCCGGGACCTGCCGGCCCGAGAACAGGAATACAAGGATTCAACCGAACGTCTTGAGGATAAGCTGTCGGAGCTTGGGCCTGACTGGGACCGGGAGAAGCTGCTCTCGTTTGATGTGTCAGTAGGCAGGCGGGAGTTCATCCGGGGGTTGCAGGCAAAGCTCGAAGACGCCCGCGAGAAGGAAAGCGAGGCCAGCAGCGCTCTCAGTTTTGCTGAGAGGGCAGCCGAGACGGCATCGAGAAAGGCGGATGAGGTGAGAGGCGTGTTCGAGGCGATTCCCGAGCCTTCAGAGAAGGATGAGGAGCGAATACTTGCCCGAAACGAGCGTTTGAAAGAGATTGAGAGATTGCTTCACGAGAGATCGAGGCGGGTGGGTGTGCTCGAAAACCTCAGGGCCCGCGAGGCCGATCTTGAGACTCAGGCTAGGCTCTGGCAGGCTGGATCAGGGCAGCAGCGCCGGACGTCGCTTCGATGGGTGTCTTACTTCGCTCCGCTGGCCGGCGTTGTGGTTGCGGCGAGCACGTTTGCAGAGAGTCCCGTTCTTTCCATTACAGTCTTGGTTTTCGGTCTGGTTCTTGGTTACGTCGCGTTTCGGCTCTGGCGTGAGCAGAAGGCAGCGAGGTTAGGCATGAAGGAGCAGATTGAGCAGATCGAATCCCGGGTCAGCGAGATTAAGCAAGAGAGAGAAGCCACCGTAAGGGAGCTTGAGCGTATCGAGGATGGCATTCGCAAGAATAGGTCTCTTGTGGGCATTGAGTATGAGCTGGATGACAGTAACGTCCAGCAGGAGATTGCCCGCACAGGCAGCGCACTCGAGGAGTGCCGGCGTTGGCGAAAGGCGCGCTCTGACTGGGAGGACGCAGCGAAGGCGGCGGACGGGGCGAAGCGGCAGGTCGCTGT
>QMNL01000305.1 GCA_003647755.1 Candidatus Coatesiibacteriota bacterium | reverse complement strand
TCCTTGCGCCGCTCAAACAGCATCGCGCCTGCGAAGTATTCTTTCTGGTCGAGCAACGACTTCATAAGCCCCAAAACGGCGTTGTCCCGAACATCAAACATCTCGTTTGTGAACTTGTTCTGGTCAAAAGTCCCGAAGAACCAGTCCACATATTTCAGGCAGCCTTTGAAATCGCCATCCTTCAGAAACTCCTTCGATATGCGAACCGATGCGACCATCGCCTGGTCCGAATAGGGCGTCTCGTCCACGATCTTCCTGTAAAGGTCCATGAAGCCCTCATCGGAGAGTTTCTTGCCCGTCTTCTGCTCCAGCTCCGCGAGTCTGAGCTGCGCCTCCGCCCTCTTCTCAGGCCGGCCTGAGCTAAACAAGGCGGACAAGATGGCCGCCGCTCCCTTCAGGTCGTTAAGGGCTGCGAGGCTGCCGGCGAGTGTGAGCATCGCATCGTCGTAGCGAGGATCGGAGGGAAAGATATTCACAAAGCGCCCCAAGTGCTTTGCGGCCTCACCGGGCTGCCCGAGGGCGTAGTAGGCGTTCCCTCGGTAGAATAAAACGTCGCTGTCCATTAGGCAGCGCGTCCGGTTGCGCTTACAAGCCAGCAAATACCATTTGACCGCCAGATCGTGCTTGCCGATGAGCTCGCTGATCCTTGCTATCCTGAATGTTGCATCCTCAACATCCTTCGCCGGACGACGATAGTACTCGATCACCTTGTAGTATTTTTTCTGTGCCTCTAGATACTTCTGCGACTTCTCCATTATCTGGCCCAGATGATACTCGGCGTCAGGCGCAAACTGGCTCTCCGGGAACCGATTTAGAAGCTCCAAAAACCTCGGCTCCGCCTCAAACCAGTCACCCAGCTCGAACAGCGCAAGCCCCCAGAAATAACTCACTTGTTCCATGAGTGGCGAATCGGGGAATGACTTCTCGAACGTCTTGAACCTCTCGATAGCCTGCTTGCGAAGCTTGTCCGAATCGATCGCTCTCGCTGCCTTGAGGTAGCACTCGCCGGCAAGGAGCGTTGCCTTTGGCCACAGATGTTTTGCGTCCTTGTATGTCAGGACTGTCTCGAAGAGGTCTGCCGCCTCGAGGTAGAGCCCGTCGGCGAGGAACTTGTTCGCCTCTTTCATAAAATCTCTGGCACTGTGGAAGGTCGCAGCTTCCTCTGTTGCGGTGGCAACCGAGGAGGCTGTAGCTTGAGCAGAGTCTGTCTGGCCCTTCTCAGCGGCCACGCCAGATTCAGAATAGCAGGAGATCGCCAGAACAAGTGCGATATACACGAGACATCTGAGGCAGACGCCGCTCGTGAAGGGACTAGAACGCAATGCAATCACAGCCGGACCTCATTGTGTCTCTCCCTGCCTCTGTCACTGACGGATTGAGCGCCTCGGGCCGAGCGCTCTGATCACATGAGGGGCAGCCGAGAGCGTCATGACCCTTTTCAAAAGCGATTCCGGCGTCTCTGGCGGTTTTGAAAGCGCTGAATAAGAGAGGGCCTTTCGGGAGACTGCCCCGACGTTAAACGACAGTATCCTGTGCCCGGACGACATGCTCACAACAGATATCGAACAGGTAATCTCCGTCGGGTTGAGATCGCCATAAACGTAACGAGTTACTGTGCCCATGACGGCGAGGTCCGCGTCAAGAATCCTGCCGAGCCGTTGGAACGCCTCAGACCCTCGCGGCGATTCCCAGGGCGAGTGCGTTGCCGCCTGCCATTCTGAGGCAACATCATGCGGTCCAATTACGCCAGGCCAGCGGGAATTAACGGCGCCAGCAAGCCATTCACCAGCAAGCCGTGCGAAATCTTTGGGAACTTCTTCCGTATAAGAAAATGGCAGGATGGCAATCGTTGCAGGCGAGGCGCTTGGGGCTGGCGGACGGACCCCGTAGTAACAGGGCTCGTAGAAGATGCTCGTCCTTGGAGCACATCCCGCCAACGCTACTGCCATAAATAGAACAAGCAGCAGCAGTGCGCTAGTGCTTTGCTCCTCTGCCATTGCTGCCCGCCTCAGGGCGCCTCCTTGGACGTATGTGCTTTTCGATTTCCTGAACAAAGGTGTCCCACTCCCGGCACTGTGGGCACCGCCAGTGAATCTGAGTGTCCTTGAACCCGCACTTGCCGCAGTAATAATAGACCGCTTGCAGTTCGGGCAGCGAGCTGAGTTTCTGAAGCACTTCCAGCGCTTTCTCAGGCTTTCCCTCCTTCAAATAGACCTTCGAGAGCCTTTGATATCCAACTGTCGAAGTGCCAGAAAGCTCAAGTATCCTCCTGTATTCCTCCTTCGCGTTGTCCAGCTGCCCGGTGTCGAAGTAATAATCGCCCAGCGCAAGGCGTGTGTTGATGTCTTCAGGGTTTTTGGCAAGGACTTTTTCGTAAATGCTCTTGATGTTCCGGACTGTGTCCTGCTTGAGGTATACCTGCCGTAGCCGGTCGAACAGAAGAAACGCCAGGTGAGGAAAGTCATCGACTGCCTCCTCCCAAACGTGCTCCGCTTTCTTGAAATCGCCCTGTGCAAGGTAAACATCCCCCAAGTACATCGGCACCGACATGCACGTAGGGTCTGTCTGCTTAGCTTTGTGTAACAGCGAAATGGCCTCCTTGGGCCGCTTATTTCGCATCGCCTCTTCAAGCGCCATCTCGGTCAGCAGATATGCCAGCAGGCGTGGGCTCTTCTTGTTGGCCCTCTTGTCAAGCTCCAGCTGGCACTCATACGCCGCCTTCCAGTCCCGCATCTCCTCGTGAACTCGCTCGAGACTCTCGTAGCTCTGGATGTGGTTAGGGTCCTCCTTGATCGCCTTTTTGAAAGCCGACTCCGCTCGCTCCAGTAGCCCGCCGCGAACGTAGTCCAGACCCAAGCTGTAAAGCGCACGGACACGCGACTCAAGGGGGAGATTTGGGCGTATCGAAATGCTCTCGTGGATGCGGATTGAACGGTCGATATTGCCCTGCTCGCGGTGGAGATTCCCCAGGCTGATATAGGCATCGACATCGTCCGTGTTTCTCGCAGTCGCCTCGGTAAGCTCCTTCATCGCCTTCGCTCGCTGATCATAGATCAGAAAGTCCAGGCCCCTGAGGTAAGAGGCCTCGGCCGAAGGCTCCGCCGACGCCTGACGATGATGACGCCTGACGATGAACACCACAGCTGCCGCCGCCAGCGCCGCGATTATATAGAGAAACACTGCCCATCCAGAGCCCATTAACAGGGACCCCCAACCGAAACTCTCACAGCATCATCCGATAGTGCTGAACAACTTCTCCCCACTTGTCCTGAGCCTTCAGTATCATCTCGCACACCTCCCGAACGGCCCCGTCCCCACCGCGATTCTGCGTAACGTAGTCGGCCGCCTCCCTCACCTCAGGCGCCGCGTCCGCCACCGCAACTGACACGCCAACTTTGGCCATGATTG
>QMNL01000304.1 GCA_003647755.1 Candidatus Coatesiibacteriota bacterium | reverse complement strand
GGATTCGTTCACATTGGTATTCTTCGCGACCCTGAAGGGGTCGAACACCCCCTCCATAGGGCTATGTTCAGCCCTTTCAGGGCTGTTTTCCTTTTCTTCTTTGGCGTTGGTCCGTAGGTTGTACCTACGGCTACTCACGTTCATCCCCTTACGGGGATGCAGGAAGGACGCCTTCAGTTGAGCAGGTCCGGGCACGATTACGAAAACTCCTCCTCCCCAACCATAATGGAAGTTGGAGACGTCCCAGCGGCGAGCTATTTGGTAATTGTTCTGGGAGGTGAGGTAGACGCATAGGCTGCAAAGCCCGTCGTGCGCTCCTGACGGTCAACTGCCAGCTACAGCCCTGTCTCCAGTCTCATGGCCAGCGCTGTGGGAAGCCCCGCCGCGAAGATCTTCTGCTGTGTTTTCTTGAAATTGTAGGGCACTCGCTTGATTGAGACTGTCTGCGCCTCGTCATCCCATTCTGCGTAGCAGGCTTTATTGATGCCGTCCCTGGGCTGTCCCACGCTTCCAACGTTGATGATGTACTTATCGCTGGTGTTGTAGGTTATCGTCGATTGTTCCTGGCAGTGAATGATGCTGATGGTGCTGTCCGGGGCCTCAACGATGAAGATCGGCTGATGAGAATGTCCGACAAAACACAGCGGAGTTCTCATCACGGAGAACGCCATTTTGGCGAAACCGTACGTTATGATGTAGTGCCACTCGGATGGCTCAAACGGCGAGGCGTGCGTGAACGTTGCGATACCCTTGCTGATCATTATCCTATCCTTCAACCTGTTCAGGTCGTTCCAGGCATCCTTGGTCAGATGGTCTCTCGTCCAGAGTATCGCCTCGGTGGCGACGCTGTTAAAAAGGTCTATCTCGGTGAGGCCTAGCACGGCGTAATCGTGGTTCCCAAGCACAGAGACGAAAGCCTCCTGGGTGGTCAGATCGATGCACCGGTTTGGGTCAGGGCCGTAACCGACTATGTCGCCGAGGGAGACTATCCTGTATTCGCCGGTTGCCGACGCGTTGATGTCGACAAGGACGGCCTCAAAGGCTTCGAGGTTGGCGTGCACATCCGATATGATGAAGTACTTCATACCTGCCCGCCGGGCGTCGCATACCCGTTTGCGGCAACAATGCCCAGCTCCTTCACCTTGTCCAGCACACCATTGATGAACGCCGAAGCCTCCTTCGAACTAAATCGCTTGGCCAGCCGAATTGCCTCGTCTATTGCGACAGCAGGCGGCGTGCCGAGATATAACAGCTCGAACGCGGCGAGTCGCAATATGGACAGGTCGACCGGCAGTATTCGCTCGAGCGACCAATGCTTTGAGACTTCGCGCAGAAGTGAATCTATATTTTGGATGTTCTCCACTGTTCCGGTGACGAACTCCTCAGCGAAGGTCCTGGTCTCGCCGTTGACGGGGTGGGCGGCAAAATACGGTTTCAAGGCCTCCTGGGCAGTGCAGCCCAGGGCGTCCAGCTGGTATAGAAGCTGAATAGCAATCTCGCGAGCTTTGTGCCTATTGCCCATGGGAAGATCTACTAACGATACGAAGGTGCACGAATAGAAAACCTTACTGTCAACTGTCTCCTGCCAATTTGCCCCGAGTCACGGACCACTGTCAGGAACCTTCTCTAAGCGTTTTGTAGAGATTCACCAGCTCCAATGCAGAAAGGGCAGCGTCAAAACCCTTGTTGCCCATCTTCGTCCCCGCCCGCTCGATCGCCTGTTCTATGGTGTCGGAAGTAATGACCCCAAAGACCACCGGGATGCTGCTTTGGAGTGCGACAGTGGATATCGCACGCGAGGTCTGGGAAGAGACGTAATCAAAATGTGGTGTTGCGCCCCGGATGACAGCACCCAGACAGATGACGGCGTCGTGCGTTTTTCGGTCAGCGAGCATTCGGGCGACACTGGCGATCTCAAGTGCCCCGGGCACCCATACGACCTCGATATCGTCATCGGCAACGTTATGCCGCACAAGGCAGTCCCGAGCACCCGAGACCAGTTTCTGTGTGATGAACTCGTTGAAGCGCGCGGCAACGATACTGATCTTGAGCCCCTTGCCGTCGATTATCCCGTGTTTCTCTATCATCATTCTCCTCTCGGTTCATTGATGCTCCACGAAGAACACGAAGACACACGAAGAGAGGGCTTGGCGGCCTTTTGTGTCCTTGGCGGATGGCTCATAATATATCGCTAGCTATCAACATGCTATCATACCTTTGTAAGCATATGGCCCATCTTGGACCGCTTTACCTTTAGATAGCCCTTGTTCTCGTCATTCGGAGGAATCTCAATCGGGATGCGTTCGACCGTCTCGAGCCCATAACCTTGAAGGGCAATGAGCTTTACGGGGTTGTTGGTCAGCAGGCGCATTCTCTTGACGCCGAGATGACGGAGTATCTGTGCTCCCATGCCATAATCTCGCTTGTCGGGAGGGAAGCCGAGGGCTATGTTGGCCTCAACCGTATCCTTGCCCTTGTCCTGAAGCGCGTAGGCGCGCAGCTTGTTGTGAAGACCAATGCCCCGCCCCTCTTGCCGCAAGTAAAGCAACACGCCCACGCCCTCCTTCGCGATAATCTGCATCGCCATATCCAGCTGGTCCCCGCAATCACACCGCAGGGACTTGAACACCTCCCCAGTGAGGCACTGCGAATGGACGCGGACAAGAACGCTCTCCTGCTGCCGGATGTCGCCCATCACGAGCGCCAAGTGGTATTGGTCCCGAACCGTATCTCGATACGTGAAGCAAGTGAACTCACCGTACTTGGTCGGCAGCCGAGTCTTCGACACCTGCTCCACGAGCATCTCACGCTTGAGCCTGTATTTGATCAGGTCCCGGACTGTAACGATCGGGATGTTGTGCTTCTTGCGGAACTGCACAAGGTCGGGAACGCGCGCCATCGTCCCATCATCTTTCATTATTTCGCATATCACACCCGCCGGATACAGCCCTGCAAGGCGTGCAAGGTCAACAGCTGCCTCGGTCTGGCCGGCGCGGGCCAGGACGCCTCCCGGTCTTGCACGAAGCGGGAAGACATGCCCCGGAACAACTATATCGTCTTTGCATTTTTCAGGGTCTGCCAGCACCTTGATGGCCGTCGCCCTGTCCGCAGCAGAGATGCCCGTCGTAACGCCATGAGCCGCATCAACGGAGAGAGTGAAGGCAGTTCCAAAGGGCGCCCTGTTGTGCTCCGTCATCTGCACCAACCCCAACTCGTCAAGTCGCTCTCCAAGCATTGGAACACAGATAAGCCCGCGGCCAAACCTCGCCATGAAGTTCACCATCTCGGGCGTTACTTTCTCCGCTGCACCTGTCAGATCGCCCTCGTTCTCTCGGTCCTCGTCATCAACAACAATCACCATGCGGCCAGCGGCTATCTCGTCAATGGCCTTCTCGATACTGTCGAAGACCGTCTT
>QMNL01000303.1 GCA_003647755.1 Candidatus Coatesiibacteriota bacterium | reverse complement strand
GCCCCGGAGAGACCACAATGCTTGACCTGCACTGGCGGCTGAGCGAGAAGTTCAAGTCCGCAGATGCGAGATTATGGGAGCTGGCCAGACCGCATAAGTTCGGTAAGAGCTCCGTCCTGGTCCCGTCAGTTGAGCACCGGCTTTATCACGTCTGCCTGCACACGGCCCAACATGATTTCACACGCGAGGTCTGGAACGGCTCATACTTGACCATGCAATCTGTCTGCGATATTGATGCGATAATTCGCAGCGAGGGTGGGAACTTCAAGTGGCCTGAGTTCTACGATGTCGCATCCTTCTCCCGGATAGAGAGATACTGCTATGGTTACTTTAGGCTGGCAGAGGCTTTACTTGCCACCCCAATCCCGGGAGAAGTCGTTGACCGGCTTCGGGCCGCAGCCGGCCCGGACTCCGATGACTGGTCCATCATCGCGAGGGAGTTCATCAGGGACCGCCCCGACGACGTCAAACGCTTCGCCTTCACCTTTTTGCTGCGCCGAGACATCGAGCTCTCGCTAAGGCTGAAGCGCTTCTGGGGCAGATGTTTCCCGCCCGTGGCCTCCGTTGCGAGACACTATGGTATCTCGGAACGTTCGTGGCTCAGGTATCCATATTATGTGCGAAGGCTTGTTCGGCCGTCGATCGTAAGAAAAGGTCTCATCCTGAGCCTCAGGCTTGCACAGATGCTGCTGCGCAAGGTCTTCTCTCGCCGCGCCTCGTGAGTGTGCCATTTACCTGCGGCAGCATCAGTGAAAAGCAGGCTATATAGGGAAAAGAGACCTTGAGGGGTTTTGAGGGGTGAAATCGCCGGGAGGGCGGCTATAAGGCTTGGGCGGAACAGGATTCGAACCTGCGACCCCCGGCTTGTAAGGCCGATGCTCTCACCAGCTGAGCTATCCGCCCGGCTAGCTATTGCCTGACCGCTCTTACGACAAGTCTGCGGTTCTTGTAGCGACCTTGCTCGGTATCATTGGACGCAACAGGTAAACGCTGGCCGTATGCGAGGCAGCGGATGTAGTGTCTCCGCACACCACAGCCAACGAGCGCATCTCGCACTGCCTCCGCTCTCTTCTTGCCAAGCCACAGGTTGTACTTCTGGGTCCCGACATCATCGCTGAACGACTCGAGCACGAAGGTCAACCCGCGTGAACCCTTCATCCGGCGAGCCAGTCGCTCCAATCTGGGCATGGCGTCGGGTCGAAGCGTGTACTCGTTAGGCTCAAATAGCGAATCCATTGGTATCGTCTCCTGCCACTCGCCGGACCTTGCAGATGTGCTCGCTCCCTCGTTCTCCAGCGCAAGCTCCCTCTCGAGCGCGAAATTTCTGAGTCGTTGCCTCATGATGTCGTTGGAGGAGAACGATAGGTCCACCTCTGCCTGGATGTCCTGGCCTACTGGCTTTGCCTCGATTGCCAGACCGAAAAGGCCCTTCGCAAGCGCAGGCTTGCCAGCAAGCAGGTATATCTTTCCCAAATAGTAATAAGCCGAAGAGACCCTCGGATGCCTATCGAAAGATGAGAAGTCGGAATAGATGTCTATAACATCCCAAAAGCATTTGGTCGCCTCGCCGAGTTTCCCCTCGTAGAGAAGCTTTATCCCACGTCCGTATATATCCTCGGCAACGCCTATCGTTCCCAGTAGCTTGCCGTAGTTGTTGTCAGAGAAAAGCCAATTGAACTCCGTTGGCATCGTAACAATGCTAGCTGAACCAACCTGAGGCATCAAAAACAGCAAGCACAATCCGATAACGAATCCTCCGGCGAGAGCATATTTTCCCTTCACGGCTTCACCGTCCCCTCCAATTAGTCGTTCCGTTAGCAGTCATCTGCAGGTAGGCATCATCGATGCGACCTGTTCACGCGACGGAAACCTGAACATTCCAAAACATTCAATCCTCCTCGCGACTCCAAAGAATCGAGAATCAGATTCAGACCAATAGTATCACTCGGCATATGAGGAGCAACTATACAGTTCAGGTGATGTTTTTCAATCTCTTTCTTGTGCTCCCGCGAGACGTGCATGCAGACCATTGTGCTTATGTCAGTTGACTTGGAGATGATCTCATAGATGCCCTCCGGGGCGGACGTGCCGCCCGTCATGTCAACAAAGACCTCCCCGGCCCTGTTCTCCTTCGAGCCAACAATTATCCTGGGCTCGGCCGTTTCTGCGGCATATTGGCTATACTCGTCTATGTCAAGCAGTAGGTCCAACACATCGCCCAGCAGAAGAGGCTTGGCTTCCCTGATCTTGGTGCCTATAAACTGCGCAACACAGTTATCGGCCGGAGTGTGAATACACATCAGAGGAACGTCCAATAGCCGCGCAGCGTCGACCGCTCTGTTGTGGTTGGCCGCCGTGACCGAGACCGCCACGTCCTTGATCCTGCCTGCAAAGACGCTCTCCAGCTGTCCGATGGGCGAGCCGTGCTGCGCCAACAGGTCTGTCTGCACGGACATCACGTCCGCCAAACCGGCCAGGGCCCTTCCCAAAGGATGATGCGCGATCACCAGATCAACAGCCTCGCCTCTTGACCTCAGCCTGTCGGCCAACATAATCTCCGCAGCACCAATGTCTATCCCCACCAGAACAGTAGACACCTCTACATCAGGATCACCGTAGAGAACCCGGGTGTCAGCGAAAGGATTGCTCAGGCGCTCAGTGTCGAAACGCTCCCTCTCCTTGTCGCGAAGCTTGTCATACTTGTCGCGCTCCACGCCAAGCCTTCTCTCGATCTCCTCCTTGGGCCGCTGATCGGCCTCAACTCCCGCTTCAACTGATAGACGATATATCTCGCGCAGTTTCAACATCCACACAACCTCCGGAGGCAACTGAGAAAATAGGCATAATAGGCCGCATCTAGAGTTAAAACTCTCTAGCCAAAATGCCTAGTTCTTCTGACCAGCTTCTTGCGCGCGGCCAACGCCTTACGCTTGCGCTTCACGCATGGCTTTTCGAAGTAAACGCGTTTTCTGTACTCCGACAATATCCCCGACTTCTCGCACTGCTTCTTGAAGCGTCTGAGCGCCGAGTCAAAGGATTCATCGTCCTTCACTCTAACCAAAGTCATTCATCATTTCCCCTCCTTTGCAGCATAAATTTTCCATCCGCAGACTCACCTACTGATAATATATATGACACATTTCCGCAAAAGTTGCAAGTTGGCTGAAAACTGTTTCAGCCACCGTCTTCGACCATAGCAACAGTAACGGCAAGTCACCATGAGCGAGGCATGATGACGATCCCACTGAGCCTGTTTTGTTGTAAACCATTTTCTCTCACGCTGGTTCCAATGAACAGCGAGATATCAGAAAGGAGACCCAGTGGTGCTCTGACAGGGCTGGAATGTGCAACCGGCGTTCGCCTGGCCAGCGGATAAGGGGCATCTGGCACTTGAAAGTTGCCACAGGAAACTCGAAACTCT
>QMNL01000302.1 GCA_003647755.1 Candidatus Coatesiibacteriota bacterium | reverse complement strand
GGGTGACTTTGGAGTGCGGCGGCTTGACGCCGCTTTCATTTGCGGTGGCTTGACACCGCGCTCCAATAGACAGCTTCATCTCTTTCCGAAAGGCGATTGCTGCTGCGATGATTGACATAGGATCAATGTCGCGTCAAGCCGCGACGAGAAAAAGCGGCGTCAAGCCGCCGCACTCCAAAGTCACCCAACGGGTGTAACTTACAGACCGATGCCTGCCGAACTCATAGCCTCTGCGCAGCGGCATGGCGTGTTCATCCCACCATCTGCCTTGCCATTGATTATTCGGGAGTCGATCTTGAATGTCCAGTCTGTTTGGGTTACTAGCTAGTCTATGTTTGAACGCAAGACGATATACCTCATCGATGGGCATGCGCTCATCTACCGCTCGTTTTATGGTGAGAGGACGCTTGCCACCTCAACCGGTTTTCCGACGAACGCGGTCTTTGGGTTTGCCAACACGCTGCTACATCTGATTGAGACCCGGGACGTTGAATACATTGCCGTTGCGTTCGACACGCCGGGGCCGACGTTTCGCAACGACATATATCCGGAGTATAAGGCCAACAGACCCGAGCCGCCGGAGGAGCTCAAGGTCCAGATCCCACATATCAAGGAGCTGCTTGGCGCGATGGGAATAGCAACACTTGAAGAGGAGCGGTTCGAGGCGGACGACATTCTGGGGACGTTAGCGGTGAAGGCCAAAGAGGCTGGCTTTGATGTTGTTATCGTTACCTCCGACAAAGACGCGTTTCAGCTGGTTGACGATGCAGTCTGCGTGTTCGATCCGTGGAAGGACATTACTTACACAGCCGATAGGGTGCAGGAGAAACTTGGCGTGCGGCCGGAGCAGGTTCGGGATTTCCTCGCCTTGACGGGCGATCCGACGGACAACGTGCCGGGGGTCCCAAAGGTTGGCCCAAAGACCGCAGCCTCGCTGGTCTCTCGGTTTGGCTCGCTTGAGGCCATGCTGTCGCAGCCGCCGGGGATGGCAGATGACAAGGCGCTGAGAAAGGTCATTGACAACGCACAGCTCGCAAAAAAGTCGCTGATGCTCGTAACGATCAGAACCGATGTCCCGGTTGAGGCCGATATAGCGAGATTTGCCCGGAAGAAACCTGATCAAGATGCGCTGCTGGGTCTCTTGCAGCAGCTGGAGTTTGTCTCGCTGGCCAATCGCCTTCTCGAAAAGTCCGCCAACACCAAGAAGGATTACAGGGCGATTCTCACTTTGGAGCAGCTCGAGTCGCTGAAACAGGAGCTACTCTCGGCTGAGGAGTTTGCTGTCGATACCGAGACCACTGGCACCGACGCCGTCTCATGTGAGATGATCGGCCTGTCTTTCGCCGTGCGGCCGAACTGTGCCTCCTACATACCGCTTGCGCACAGCTACTTGGGTGCTGAGAGGCAGCTGGATAAGTCCCTTGTCCTGGGTGAGCTCAAACCAATCCTCGAGGACCCGAACAGGCGCAAAATTGGCCAGAACATTAAGTTCGACCTGCTGGTCTTGCGCAATCAAGGCGTTCAGCTGGAAGGCATCTCGTTCGACACAATGATAGCCGATTACCTTCTTCGGCCCACGCAGAGAGTGCACAACCTAGATGCTCTGGCGCTGCACTATCTTGGCTATCATACCACTACCTACAAGGAGCTCGTGCCGCCCAGGTCACGCGTTAAGGACCTTCGCGACGTTGAGATCGCCAGGGTTGCCGACTACGCGTCGGAGGACGCTGACATCGCGTTGATGCTGAAGCAGAAGCTCGAGCCAGCGCTCAAGGCACAGGGGCTGGATAAGCTGTTCTACGAGATAGAGATGCCGCTCGTCTCGGTTCTGGCGGACATGGAGCATCGAGGGGTGAGGCTTGATCTCGAGTTCCTCGCGAAGATGTCGAAAGAGCTCGAACGTGAGCTTGAGTCAATCAGGGCAAAGATCTACTTGCTGGCGGGCGAGGAGTTCAACATCAACTCGCCGAAGCAGCTCGCCAATATCCTGTTCGATAAGCTGGGTCTGCCGAAGGGCCGCAAGACTAAGAAGGAATACTCGACGGACATCAAGGTTTTACAGTCGCTGGCAAAGATTCACCCTCTGCCAGCTGAGGTTATTAGCTACCGTGAGCTTGCCAAGCTCAAATCGACCTACGTCGATGCGCTTCCGAAACTCGTCAATCCGAAGACAGGCAGAATCCACACCTCGTTCAACCAGACGATCACCGCGACCGGTCGGCTGTCAAGCAGCGAGCCGAACCTCCAGAACATCCCGATACGAACTGAGGTGGGCAGGAAGATTCGCCAGGCCTTCATCCCAGAGGACGGCTACGTGCTCGCCTCGTTCGACTACTCGCAGATAGAGCTTCGGATCCTTGCGCACCTGTCTGGCGACCCGGAGCTCGTCTCAGCGTTCAAGGCTGGCAAGGACATTCACGCCAGGACGGCTTCGACGCTCTTTTCGGTCCCAGAGGAGGATGTAACTCGCCAGATGCGTAGCCAGGCCAAGACGATCAACTTTGGTGTTATTTATGGGATGGGTCCGTTCAGGCTCGCGCAGGACCTCGGGATCGAGGTGAGCAGAGCCAAACGATACATCGAGGACTACTTCGCCAAGCATTCCAAGGTCAAGGAGCTCATCGAGGCGACTTATCAGAAGGCGGCGGCGGACGGCTACGTGGAGACGATGTTCGGCAGGAGACGCTACGTGCCCGAGATCAACAGCACCGACCGCCAAAGGTGCGAGGCGGCGAAGCGTGCAGCCTTCAACACGATCGTTCAGGGCTCGGCGGCGGATATAATCAAGATCGTCATGGTCAAGCTGGCCGAGGTGATTCCTGAATCTCGGCTCGATGCGTTCATGATCCTCCAGGTTCACGATGAGCTCGTGTTCGAGGTCCGGCGGGAGCAGTTGGACAGTGCCATTAAGACCATCAGGCCGATCATGGAGCAGAGCGTTCATCTTGACGTGCCGCTGGTTACGTCGGCTGCTTCTGGCGACAACTGGATGGAAGCCAAATAGGCCGCCAGGTGGGACGCATGTCCCGTTTTACGGTGTTGAACTTGAGCGGGTGCCCCAATAATCAGATCGATGGCAAGGCAGATGGTGGGATGAACACGCCATGCTGCTGCGCAGAGGCTATGAGTTCGGCAGGCATCGGTCTGTGAGTTACACCCGTGGGGTGACTTTGGAGTGCGGCGGCTTGACGCCGCTTTGTCTCGTCGCGGCTTGACGCGACATCGATCCTACGTCAATCATCGCTGCAGCAATCGCCTTTCGGAAGGAGATGAAGCTGAGAGATGAAACTGTCTATTGCAGCGCGGTGTCAAGCCAGCGCAAATGAAAGCGGCGTCGAGCCGCCGCACTCCAAAAGGCTAGAACCATCTGCGTTAACCTGATTATTGAGCGGGTGAATTTCATGTTGACTCTCTGCTTTTGGGACATTACAATCT
>QMNL01000301.1 GCA_003647755.1 Candidatus Coatesiibacteriota bacterium | reverse complement strand
GGGAATTCTGGCCGTTTACCTTGTATTGGTAGCACAGTTCCGTTCCTTTAAGCATCCCTTCACTATCATGACGGCCGTTCCCTTACAGTTCGTTGGTGTGGCGGCGGGATTATTGGTGGCTGGCAAGTATCTTTCCATGCCGGCAATGCTAGGCATAATCCTTCTCACCGGTACAGTGGTCAATAACAGTATCATCCTCATTGATTACATATTGCAGCGCCGAGAGGAAGGGATGGATCTCACGTCGGCGATTGTGGAATCGGTCTCGGTTCGATACAGACCTATCATGATGACAGCGTTATCCGATGTTGCCGGGATGCTGCCCTTGGCTATGGAGATGGCGGTGGGGTCTGAGCGATTTTCTCCGTTGGCTACAGCAGTTATCGGTGGTGTGCTGGCGGCCACTCTCCTCACGTTAGTGGTGATTCCTGTAATTTTTATGCTTCTAGACCGGAGAGCTCACACGTCATGTGTCACCGATCCAAAATAAGCCGCAATGGAGAAAGATATAAAGTGGCGAGTTGGTCCCGCTACTGCTTTGTTGTGCTTATATGTCTCTTCCTAAATTCCGGGTGTACGGCATTACATCGCTATGAAGAGCCACGTATTGAGCGATACTTGACTCCTCCTCCCCGGAAATCCCGGATGGCGCAGCGGGAAGTTCTCGTTCAGACACGAGGTTTATCTCACGGGATTGACCCCAGACACGGTGTACGATTACCTCATCTCATCGCGAGACCCGTCTGGCAACTCGCTGCCTTCGCAGAATGTTCAGACGTTCAGAACAGAGAATGCAGCTGACGTTACGCCACCCGATGTCTCCCATATTGTCTGTTCGTATAACGCAGGCGGAAAGACCAGGATCGATTGGCAGACTTCTGAGCCGAGCGACAGTAGGATCTACTACTGGAAAAAGCACGCCAGTAGGCAGGCGGGCAAGGACAGCTGGGCTGGAAGCGAGAACACTATGTATCACTCCGGCTGGATCAGCGGGCTGGAGGGTGGAACGGAGTATGAGTTCCAGGTGGGGTCTTCGGATGCCACGGGGAACGTCTCATGGTCTGAGACAAATGGCTTCACGGCGTCCGGTGAAGATGATACGACCCCTCCGACCTTCACCTCCGGGCCTAACGTAGAGTCCAAACGGAGCAAAGGGCAGATCGTGATAACGTGGCAGACCAACGAGATCGCGACGACCGTCCTTGAGTACTACTTGAGTGACAGGACGACAGCAGATGAGTATCACCGTGCGAGCTATGAGCATACAACAAGCCACCGGGTGGAGCTCCTCGGACTTGCACCGGGCGATTATGAGTTTGAGGCGACCTCAAAAGACTCGTCGGGTAACGTCTCGCTGCCGCATTATGGAACGTTTACGGTCGCTGGCGCAGAGGGCCAGCCATCGCTCTCGAACCCCTCCGTTACGCCGTCATACGGCAACCTCACGACCGACTTCACCTTCCGTGTCAAATACAAAGGCTCCTCTACCCGAGCGCCTCACTCATCTCGCGTGATCATCGACGGCTCTAAGACCGGAGCAATGAGGTGTGTGGAAGGCAAGCCGGACGAAGGAGTTTATGCTTATACAACTAGGCTTGCAGCAGGGACACACACATTCCAGTTCGAGTTTGAAAGCGGCGCCGGGATCGCTGTCTCTAGCCCTGCCACTGGAGAGTACTCCGGCCCAAGAGTGGAAGCCGCCCCAGAGTTCTCACTCTCGCTTACAACTGACAAGGCGGAGTACATACCAGGCGAGAGGCAGACCCTTTGGGTCAGCGCAGCGAACACCGGTGACGGGTGCGACGTGGACTTGTTTGTTTACTTGTTGCTGCCGGGTGGGTCGCGTCTCTATTGGCCTGGTCTGGGCCCAGAGCCTACGCCAATACCCATCCTGCCGTTCTCCAGCGGTCTTTCATTCGATGATTACAGGCTCCTTGACCAAGAGTTGCCTTCTGGCACACCGCCCGGTGCTTACGCGTGGAACGCGGTTTTGTGCGAGCATGGCACCCTCATCGAGCTCTGCAACCCGGCGACCGTGCCGTTCACCGTGACGGCCCCGCCCCCGTGGTGCTCAATTGACCTGAGGCTCAACCAATCGAAGTTTGTGCCCGGGGACGAGTTCGCCCTCTGCGTGTACGTAACCAATCCGGGGGATGAACTCGAGGCGGACCTATACGTCAACGTTGCAGTCCCCGGCGGAGCATCGGTCTATTTGCCCGGCATAACCACAGAGCCAGCACCGATGGCGATTATGGTCCCGGCTGGGTGCGAGAACTGGGAATTCAGCATCGTTCGTCTAACCGTGCCAGAGAGCCTTCCATGTGGGGAATACGAGCTGACCGCTAGGCTCTACCAGCGGAGCTCAATGGAGGCTTTGAGTGATGAGTCGAGGGCTAGCTTCGAGTTGTTCAGCTTCTACGTGACCATAACAACCAACGGGTCAGTTTTCTCACCGGGCGATAATCTGCTTGTCTCAGGCTCCGTCAGGAACCTGGGCAATGACATCGATCTCGACCTGTATATCGCCGTAATGCTGCCTGACGGGACGTTTCTATGCCTGCCCGGGTTCACTCTTGACGTAGCAGCGTATTACTCGTTTAGACCTCTGTTGGCGGGAGCGAAGTACGACAACGTGCCGATTCTCGAGACTGCGGTTCCCCCCGGGCTTCCGCTGGGCAACTATTGCTTCTTCGCCGCTTTTTTCGAGCCAGGCACTCTGTCCCTGTATGGCACGTTCAGCGCGGCATGTTTCGAGCTTGCCGAATGACCTCAGCCGCCTCGGCCCCTCGCGAGGGGGCGCCGCCCTGTATGCGGCCCCCAGGTTAATATCATCGAGGCTATCCGGGCAAGAGCTCCCAGGTGTCGCCGCTGCGTTTGACGTGGAAGAATCGCATCGCCCTAAAACTCAACGGCCTCGAATCGAGTGTGAATGAAAGAAGCCTCCTATCGGGGAAATAAACGTTCTTGGTCACCTCGCCCGCCTCGGTCTCAATAATGACTGCCACGGGAACAGGTTCGCTCAAAACATCGCCGATGTTGCTCAGCCGGAGCTTCACCCCGAATTGGCCGTCGGGAAGCTGCTTGACCTTCTTGACGACCTCGAACTCCGCCGACCTCGCCCCAACGAGCCAGCGATCGAAGAACTTCCCAATCTTGGCCCAGTACTCCATCGCAAAGACGTCCTTGGCGCCGATATGCTCTGTCCCAGGCGCCACCCACAGGTACTTGGGCGGCCTCGCCCTCTTGTAGAGCTTCCGGGCCATCCCAGCTGGGCAAAGCGTGTCGTTCTCGTTCGCAATAATGAAGAGCGGTTTGGGCGCCACCTCGGCGACTGACCTGATCGGATCGAACTCTGCCGTCACCTCCGCATCTTCGGGGACTTTGCCCGCGAGCTGTGGCGAGTATTTCTTTATAATTCTTGGAAGCATCTCCCCAAACGAT
>QMNL01000300.1 GCA_003647755.1 Candidatus Coatesiibacteriota bacterium | reverse complement strand
TACGTTGGGCCATCCGGTACTACTGGCAGTTTAAGAACATCCCAGTAAACAGGCGTTGGAACGAGGATAAACAAGACCACGATTGGCAGGATGCCGCGCAGGTTGCTTGGATGGACCCCGAAGGCAAGGGGAAAGACAAGCCCAAGTATATCGACGATGATGTTCTTGGCTTTATGGAGGCCAAAGGCGCCAAGACCGAAGGGGAAAAGGGCACGGCGGACCGCCGCAGAGGTGTCTTGGAGGTAGCCAGGGCCATCTCGATGACGCCATACGTGGGGGACATAACCTATAACGCAAAAAGCGGTGAAAAGGGGCGGACAAGTCTCTATGGCACCGAGGTTCACGCCACGCGTTACCAGTATGGGTTCGCGATGACCCCGGAGCGACTTGCGCACAAAGAACGAGTATTTGACACGCTCGATGCGATTGTGAACCTCGGCGAGGTGGCTGGCAACCACAGCCGGTTCCTTTTCGATTTCTCGCCAGAGTCGATCGTTTTTCGGCTAACTCAAGACCCAGCGCCGAGGCTCCTCTACTGTTTTCAGCAGGAAGATGATGGAACCATTCATGTCCCAGAACTTGTGAGGCGACTCAGAGCCGGGGATATCGTGCCCGACGAGCTCTACATCGGTGGACCCATAGCATCGGATGCCGATCTGAAGTCGTTTGATAGCATCCACCTTTTTGACGGGGTCAAGGCCGGTCTTGAGGCTTTCAAAAAGGCTGTCCGTAACGAGCTTAACAGAAGCTCTGTCGGGGGCAACTAGCATGTCAGTTGTCAACCTGAGAGTCTCAGTGCCGGTCTGCGGCTTCAAGAAGTCATACGCCAGAGAGTTTCTCGAAAGCGAGCGCGTGCCGCCACCAGCAACGGTCTATGGTTTCCTTCTGGCAATGGTGGGTGAGGAAGACCGAAGAGAATACATCGGAACTCGCCTGGCACTGGGAATCACGAGAACACCTGAGGTCTCGACCATCCTTCGGACTTCGTGGAGAATCAAGAACAAGAAGATGCCATTAGGAACGGGCAACAACAAACGCCCAGATTACCAGGAGATTCTAACGGGCCTTGAGATAGCGGTTTTCGTCGATGAGGGCGAGCTGGCTGACAGATTGCGGCGATGTCGGGACTGGGGCAGCATATCACGGTATGGCGGCCTCTCACTCGGCGAGAGTCGCGACCTTGTGGATGAGGTGGCCCTGTTCCCCAATTGGGACCAGCAGGAGGCAGATTGGCTTGTGGCGGATAACACGGGCGATCTACCCCTGCCGATCTGGGTTGATCACATCGGTTCAAAAGGAACCAACTGGGGGCAGTTTCGGCTGGCCAAAATGCCGCTTGAGACACCGGATAGGGAGGATCCAAGATGGGTCAGCATACTTCCGCCGCCCTGAAGCTCGAGCCGCTAGCCGCCCAGGAGCCGCCCATCCGCGTGATGGCGTTGCGGGCATTGGCTTACTGCGAGCGGCTCTTCTATCTGGAGGAAGTTGAGGAGATTTACGTCGCAAACGAGCTGGTCTATGCCGGACGGACGCTCCACGAGGAAGCGTTTCGTCAGGATGGGCTGGAGCCTCGCTCGTTCGAGATGTCGAGCGAGCGGCTCGGCCTCGTGGGCAAGGTCGATGCCGTGCGCCACCGTGACGGCTCCTGGGTTCCTTATGAATTGAAACGAGGCCGGCCATACCGGGCAAAGGACAAGTCTCCACGGGCGTGGCCGGCGGACGCTCTCCAGGTCTGTGCCTACGGGATGCTGCTCGAGGAGTTCACTCACACTCGTGTAAAGGAGTGCAGGGTCAGGTATGACGCCGAAAAGGTTACGGTTCGAGTGCCGCTGGACGAAGATGCGCGGGCTGCAGTCCTTATGGCAGTCCATAGGGCACGGCATCTTCGAGAGGCGACCGAAAGACCCCCGATCACACGGGATGAGCGCAAGTGCGTTCGGTGTTCACTCGCCCCAGTCTGCCTGCCCGAGGAGGAGCGAGCATACGAGCACGACGGCTGGGACACCATCCGGCTCTTCCCGGCGATCCCGGATGGCCGTGTCATCCACGTTACGAGGCATGGGACCCGAATCGGTCGGTCTGGCGAGACGCTGAAGATCGAGGAACGGGACGTCGAGAAGCGTGTCTTCCCAATACATGACGTAGACTGCCTCGTC
This sequence comes from Candidatus Coatesiibacteriota bacterium, assembly GCA_003647755.1. Classification (GTDB taxonomy): domain Bacteria; phylum B130-G9; class B130-G9; order B130-G9; family B130-G9; genus B130-G9. Next base: position 1,288 of record QMNL01000300.1, on the reverse strand, counting down.
ATACATGGATATGGACAAATCACGACGCAGGCGCTCATGTTGTGCGCGGCGCACAACATACCAGTGCATTGGGTAACGGCGGGTGGTCGCTATGTTGGCGCCTTCTCTGGGGGCGCTGGCCCGGTGCAGCGGCGCATCAGGCAATATATGGCGCTCAGCAACCCAGCGGTTGCGCTTGATCTTGCCCGTAGGCTGGCGCATGCCAAAGTTGAGGGGCAGCTACGGTATCTGCTGCGCGCAACTTGTAAACATAAACCCAGAACCGAAAGCGTCATGTCTGCCGTCGAGAGAATACGCAGGCGACTCAAGGACATCGCCCACGCCCAGAGCATCTCAAGTGTTCGAGGCTACGAGGGCGATGGCGCCAGGGCATACTTCAGAGCCTTGCCGCACCTTCTGGGCCACGATGTGCCGGAGGCCATGAGGCCCAAGGGAAGAAGTCGCCGTCCCCCTCGCGACCGGTTCAATGCGCTGCTGGGCTTCGGCTACGCCTTGCTGAATCGATCGGTGCTCCAAAGCATAATTGCGGTCGGGCTTGAGCCTGCTTTCGGGTTCCTGCATCAGCCCAGAACCGCCGCTCATCCGCTCGTGCTGGACATCATGGAGCTGTTTCGTGTACCCGTGTGGGACATACCGCTTATCGGCTCGATCAACCGACGCCAGTGGGATACAGAACAGGACTTCTCGGTCACTCGCGACCGGGTCTGGCTGAGCGGTTCCGGCCGCAAAAAAGCCATAAACCTCTACGAGCGGCGCCTCGAGGACAGGTGGAAGCATCCGGTCGCTGGATACTCGCTGTCCTACGCTCGAACGATCGAGCTTGAGGTGAGGCTGCTCGAGAAGGAGTGGACCCTAAAAAAGGGGCTTTTTGCGAGAGCAAGATTGAGGTAATGTAACATGAAGAGCTGGTATTTGGTGGCGTATGACGTCCGAGACCCAAAGCGCCTCGCCAGCGCCGCGAAGACGCTGAAGGGATACGGAACGCGGCTTCAGTATAGTGTTTTTCGATGCCACCTTTCCAAGCGAGAGATGGAGCGGCTACGATGGGAGCTCTCGCAGGTGCTGGCCAAGGAGGATGACATCTTGTTTGTAGGTCTGTGTGATGCCTGTATCAGGAAAATTCGGTCCAGGTCATCGAGCGGCAGCTGGCCGGAAGAGCCGCCTGGTTGGGTCGTGTTATAGGGTGGCTTCTGGCCACTGAAATGGTCTTCAAGCATCGCCGAGTGTAACGGCAAGTTGCACGAATCGATCTTTGACATTCTGCTGCTAAAGAGCTAAATACGTCAAT
>QMNL01000299.1 GCA_003647755.1 Candidatus Coatesiibacteriota bacterium | reverse complement strand
GGAGAGGAGAGCGGTGACGATCGAGCAGGTGGTGTCAACCAGCATCCGAAGCGCTCCGACGTCGCCGCTGGTGGCCCTGATAATGTCGCCTCTGGTGTGCTTGTCAAAGAAGCTGAGCGAGAGTTTCAACATATGTTGGACTATCCTGAGGCGCAGATTGAGCTCGATCCTGCGTCCGAGCTCTGTCTGGAGCACCTTGGAGAAGTAGTCCGCTATGCTGCGTCCCATCCAGCATGCGAAGATGAGCGCCGCAGCGCCCCAGAGCATTGTCGTCCCTTGCGAGGCGCTGCCGGTACCCAAGGCCTTAAAGATCTTCTCCAAGAAGGTTTTGACCATCCAGAGATAGCCGACCTGAAGCGCGGACCTAGCTGCCCCAGCCGCGACAAACTCCGCGGTCACCCAGCGGTGCTCCCACATGAGCTTGAACGCAACGAGTAGTTTTTTTATCATCTAGCGCTATCCTGAACTTCGTTTGACCGAAAATGCCCGATTAGCTTGGCACAGCGCTTGATTGTCTCGGCCTCGAGCTCGGGGAACATTGGCAGGCTCAGTATCTCGTTTGCGAGCATTTCGGCCACGGGGAAATCGCCCTCCTTGTAGCCCAAATGCGCAAACGCCCTCTGCAAATGAAGCGGCACGGGGTAATGAAGCCCCGTCGATACGCCGTGCGATGCCAAGTGTTCTCGCAATTCATCCCTCTTCTTCGCCCTGATTACGTATAAGTGATAAACGCCCTCGCTGTATTCTGGCTCAAAAGGGGCGATAACGTCAAGTTCAGCCAGAAGTTCGCTATACAAGCGTGCTTTCTGTCGTCTCATATCGTTGTTCTTGTCGAGGCGCTTGAGCTTTGCGCTTAGCACCGCCGCCTGCATCGAGGACAGCCGGCAGTTGTAGCCAACGACAGCGTGGTGATACTTATCGGTCGTGCCGTGGTCGCGAAGCATCCTCACCTTCGAGGCGATGTCTTCGTCATTGGTCACCACCGCGCCACCGTCCCCATAAGCCCCCAGGTTCTTGCCCGGATAAAAGCTGAAACAGCCGACGTGGCCAATGGCGCCGACACGCCTGCCCTTGTAGCGTGCGCCGTGCGCCTGGCAGGCATCCTCTACAACCCATAGGTTGTGTTTTCCCGCGATGTGAAGAATCGGGTCCATGTCCGCGGGCTGGCCGCAAAGGTGCACAGGGATTATCGCCCTCGTGCGAGGCGTTATGGCAGTTTCGATTCTGGAGACATCGATGTTGAACGTCCGCTCATCGACATCAACGAAGACCGGCCTTGCCCCCGTATAACAGATCGCCTCGCATGTCGCGGCGAAGGTGTTCGGGACGGTTATGACCTCGTCCCCGTCGCCAATGCCCAACGCTAGGAGAGCAAGGTGAAGCGCCGCGGTCCCGCTGCTGACGCCGACGCAGTGTTTGGCATCACAGAAGGCGGCGAACTCGCTCTCGAACTGCGCGACCTTCGGTCCAAGAATGAACGCAGAGGACTGGATAACTTCGGTAAGTGCGTTGTCTATATCGTTGTATACGTCGTGCAGCTGTGCGGAGAGGTCCACGAACGGGACGTTCTTTCGGCCGCTGTCCCTCTTAAAGATGTCAATAAACTCTGCTGGAGTTACGGCGGGAACGGGGGAGTTATCGAAGTGCTGGACATTATGAGTAACGATGTAGTCGAGGTTGAACTGGCGGGCGGCCGCCATCTGTAGTCCGTGCTCGAAGTTATCGGGATATTTGGCCAGTGCCTCGGAGATGATAGATGAGCGTAGAGGTATTATGGACAGACTCTTGGTGGTAACGCGGAGCGCCCTGTGTGATTCGATTTTACCGATTCTCTTGCGCATAACATAATCCATTACTGGAAAAGCACTGCCCAGAACCCAGCCTTGAACTGCGCCCTTTTCGCTGAGTAAGATGACTCCTTCGGATGCCGGCCATCCCTCCCTGCAAAGTGCCACGTCCAGAGGAACGTTGATGTCAATGAGCGTCTTAATCATCGTCCCTTTCCAGGAAGTGCATGTAGTATTCATCCTTGATCTCTTCATCGGTCATGGGAGGGCAAATGCCGACTATGCTCAATAGCTCTTCGTCAATCTCAGTTCCAGGTAGATGTTCATCAATGTAGGTCTGAAGCTCGCGTCTATACTTCTCCTTTTCCATCGGCCCGGGTGGCTTCCATTTGGACTTGGCCTCTTTCATATTCTCCTTCACCACAACCAATCCTTTAGAGCCGGCCGATAGGTCAGCCTCTTCCTCCGGGACAAAGACCTTGCCGTCAAACCTTGTTCGTATTGTCCTCATCTCGTCATCTCCCTGTTTTCCCATGAGAAGAAGTTGTCCACCAAGAACACGAAGGGACACGAAGATGTTCTTCTTAGTGTGTCTTCGTGAACTTCGCGGACCTTTGAATCTTCTGCATTGATGCGCAAGCCCCAACTGCGCCTATTTCATGCCCAGTTGTATCAAATCGTGCAGGCGCACAAGCCCCACCAACTTGTCCGAACCAGGCTCCACAACCGGCAGCACCGATATCTGGCTCGGGCGGTCCTCCATCAGCGCCAAAGCATGCGAGGCCAGCTCATTCTCCCGAACCCTGACGGGGCTCCTCGTCATCACAGATGCAACGGGCTCGTCGATCAACTCGTCAAGGTGCGACTTCAGGAGAATCCGGCGAACGTCGCCATCCGTTACGATACCCAGCAGATCGCCCGCCTCGTCCACCACGCACACGGCGCCAAGTGGCATCTTGGTCATCTCGGCGACCGTCTGCCTGATGGTCGTCTCCGGAGACACAAGCCCAATGGCATCCCTGGGGTGCATCACCTCGCGAACCTTCATCAGAAGCCGCCTGCCCAAGGCGCCGGCCGGATGCGACATCGCGAAATCCTCACGCTTGATACCTTTAGCGACGATAAGCGATGCCGCAAGCGCGTCTCCCATTGCGAGCGTAGCAGTGGTGCTTGTCGTCGGCGCAAGCCCCAGCGGACAGGCCTCCTTCTTAACACCGAGGTCCAGGGTAACATCCGCAATTTTAGCAAGCGGCGAGTTTGGGCTGCTGGTCATCGCGATTATCTTTACATCGCGCTGGACAAGTATCCTTGCCGGCCTCAACAGCTCCTCGTTGCTCCCGCTGTGGGAGATAGCTATCAGGACGTCGCCCGGGCTTATCAAGCCAATGTCCCCGTGCAGGGATTCAACGGGGTGAACGAAATATGCAGGCGTTCCGGTGCTCGAAAAAGTGGCGGCGATTTTTCTGCCTATAAGCCCTGATTTGCCGAGCCCTGATATGAAGACCATGCCCCTGGTGTTCATCAGAATCTCAAGCGCCATCACAAAATCGTCGCCGATCCTGTCGGCGAGATTCAGGACTGCTGCTGCCTCATCCTTAAGGAGCCGTCTCGCCTCGCTAGTCGCATCGGCCAATACCTTCTGGTCAGAGCCAACCATTTCAGAGGCCCTCCTTCTGGGAAGCCAGCATGGCCTCTCTTATCCTC
>QMNL01000298.1 GCA_003647755.1 Candidatus Coatesiibacteriota bacterium | reverse complement strand
AGACGATAATAAAGGCAGAGAGAACAGATAAAAGCGTAGGGAGTAAGCAGTTTTTCAAACAACCGGGTGAGGACGACGACCACCCCTGGTCGCCGCCTCCCCCGGGCTCGTTGATGATGAAGCAACTAAAGCTCAACGGCAGACATACTCCCCAAAGTGAGGAAAGAAACCCGCCATTTTAATCGTGGGCTAACAAAACAAAAGGATACCTCTAACTGATTCATCGGTTTTCAGTCAGACGCCCGGCTGGTGCGTCCCCCTTTTCTCATTAAACCGTTGGAACGGTTGACCTTTATTGACGTGTTTTCGATGCCCACGAATAGATTCGGCGGCTGTTAGAGGGTAACATTCCGAATCTGGGATGAACTTCGACATTTAACGTTGAGATCACCAGCAATGAGCACAATGATTGAGGTTTAACAAGGTCAAGATCGATAGCATCTCAAAGGTTACTTAACCACAGGAGGGTAGAATTGAGTCAGATAACTCACCGTCCATCGCCGCGCGGAAATAGATTTAGGAATCGAAAATCGGACACCGCTCACCACTCACCACTCACCGGTCTTCTGCTTTTCCTGCTTCTGGTGCTTCTGCCTGGCCTTCTGGGAGCCGAGCAACTGACCTTAGAGCAGAGCGTCGAGATCGCCTTGAGGAGGAACCGGGATCTGCTCACCGCCCGCCAGCAGGTGGCAGAGAAAAAGGCCTTGCTGCTCTACCGGCGCTCCCAGAGGCTGCCGCAAGTAACTGCAGAGGCCAGCTACCAGGAGGATTACTACAGTGCCCCAGACTCCTCGGCGGCCCAGAGGGCTGCCTACCTGGTGGGAAGCCAGGAGCTGTTCAGATATGGCGAGACACCGCCTGGGCTGCTTCAGGCCCAGCAACAATACCGCCAGACAAAGTTTGCCTATCAGAAGACGGTCTTGGCCACGGTCTCTCAGGTGCGACGGGCCTTCCTCTCTGTGCTTCTCACCAAAGAAGAGATTGCCGAAAGGGGAAAGCTCTTGGAAGAACTGGAGAAGAAACACTGGCGGATGAAACAGAGGCTGCAGGCGGGCAAGGTGAAGCCGATCGATGTGAAAGAGGCCCTCCTGGAGGTAGAGGATGAGCAGCTCAGGATAAACACACTGAGGCGCAGGCTTCTGACCCAGAAGTTAGAGCTTCTCAGCACAATAGGGATGCTGGAGAACTGGCTGCCCCACCAGGTCGAGGTGGTGGGTGCCATCCCGGAGGAGTTCAAAGGGGTCAGTGAGGATTCGTTGGCAGCAATGGTCCAGAAGGCCTGGCACCGCCGCCCGGAGGTAGCAGAAATGGAGGCTCAATTGGAAGAACAGCGACGCCTGGTGCGCCAGACTTACTGCCGCTGGCTGCCCAGCCTCACTGGCGGTGCCACCTACCAATACAAAACCACCCAGCTTGGCCTGGACCTGGTCCAGACAGGTAACTTGTGGAGAACTCTTCTCAGCTTCGACCACCCTCTCTACCAGAGGCCCTCTCTCTCTGCCAGCCAGGATGGCGACTGGAGCATCAGACTGGGGCTTTCTATCCCCATCTTTCGGGGAGGAGAGAGCTGGGGCCGGCTCCAGCAACAGAAGGCCAGACTGAGACAGTTGGAATACGAGCTCAAAGACCAACAGAACAGGATAGAACTTGAGATCAGAAAGGCGTTCTTTGACCTTATGGACGCTAAGGAGAGGCTTGAACTCCAGAGAGAGAGGGTGGAGATCACCAAACAGAGACTTCAGATAGTGGAGAGCCTGATAGAATTTGAGTGGGCCAGATATCTGACCTACGAGGATATCTTGAGGAGAAGACAGGATTTCCATCAGGCGCAGCAGGACTATTTCACTTTCCGCCGCCAGTATGTGATGGCCGCTGAGGATTTAAGGAAGGCACTGGGGGAGAGGTAGAAAAGCCTTTCGCAAACAGTCAAATCTCACCGCAAGGACGCAAAAATAGTTGTCTTGTGAATTTTAACCTCCCGCAGGTTTCAAAGTTGCGGGAGGTTGAAGTTTTTGACCTTCTTAGGAAAGAGGCATAAAGAAAGGTGTTCGCAAGAGGAAGCCGTAGTGTGGGAAGACAAAGGATCTCTTTTTGCGGACCGATAGGCATTGGAAGTCTTTTTGATGCTATTTTACACCTTCTTTTGCAGATGCCGCTTCAGCATGATCAGCTCGTCGTCCAGGCCGTGCCGCAGCACATCGAGCCGTCCGGATACCGTAATTAAGTGGTTCACAGAGAAATGCGCTAACCGAAAGGGGAAAAAGCTCGTAGAGTCGAGGACCGTTCTCAGGACCACAGAAGCGTTGGGGGTCGCGTGCAGGAAGGCCTCAACCAGCCAGGCGATAAGCTGCGGATGATCTATGGCCCGTGATAGCCCCTGCCTGTAGATACCTCTTTTCGATGTTTCTTCCAGTACTCCCCAGTCAACAAAGCTGCGCAGTATTCGTTGCGCTGCCCTGGAGACTGTCTCACGTTCCCCATAGTGTTCCCGCAGGCGACGCTGTATCTGAGCTGCCGCGGCTGTTCCCTGAAGTCTGAGCAATCGTCCCACATGCGCTGCCACAGCCCCCCAGAATGGGTAAACCGCCATTGCCATACCCCAGTGGACCGCGATGTGATCCTCACGCGGTAGCCTTGAAAGAAGCTTCAGGCCGTCGCTTTGAAAGGAATGTAGTTCGTAGGGGGGCCGGACCCAAATCTTCATCAGGATCGTAATCGTTTTGTGCAACGAGCCGCGCATTGTGGTCTTGCCGGTTCGAAACGACCCCTGGAGTTCTCCCAGCAGGAGAGGCTTGACGGCAGGCGGCTCGTTTCCTGCCAAAACCAGGTATGCGGTCCGTTCCAGCCACTTGAGCCGAACAAGGCGGTCGAGACCAATCTGAGTGTATCGCCGATTCACAGGTGAACTCATCGGTCCCTCCTATCAATCTGGACAAGGGGGACGAGCAGTTCCTCGACACTTATGCCCCCATGGCCGACGACACGTTCCGACTCCTGCACGAAGGCGGCTCGGTTCAGTGCGATGAGAGCAAGGTAGTCCTCTGGCAAGCCGACCGGCGGCCACTCCAGAGACTCTGGGAATCGCTCCTTGATTTGATTCCGAAGCAGCGGATCGGAGTAGACACGAACGCGCTCGCCGCGTAGGTCCGCAACAGCCCCTTCGGCAGGCCGTCCGCAGCCTGTCGCCTCGATGTTGCCGTGGTCCGAGGCAAGGTAGACCTGGAAACCGCTGTCATGGAGCAGGCCGAGAAGGTCCCGCATGAAGCCCTGCCTGGCCCATTGACGGATCTGGTTGTGCATGCCCGCCGCGCCAAGCTCCATGCCGTGCATGATCCGGTCGACCTTGTCGATGACCAGCCCGACCACACGTAACCTGGGCCGGCTCAGTAGCTCGGAGACCTCGTCCAGGTTACCGTCGCCCAGCCCCTTGGCGTAAGCCACCTCATGCTGCGTCAGCCCCTGATCGACCCAGAACTGAGTCCAAAGGGCCGGCTCCTTGTCT
>QMNL01000297.1 GCA_003647755.1 Candidatus Coatesiibacteriota bacterium | reverse complement strand
GCTTCTGGAGCCCTCACGACTGTGGAGGCGCTACTTGGTGGGCAACGTCAGGTTCGCATTGCGGGCATTCCTTCTCGTCATAACGGACGTCGTCGCCTTCTCGCTCTCCTGGGTAGGCGCCTACTTCATCAGGGCTGCGCTGACCAATGCCTTTGGCGTCCCCATCAATCCAATTGACGGCTACATAGTGGCGCTGCCGCTAATGGTCTTCCTGTGGGTCATGACTTGCCTGTTCTTTGGCCTCTATCGGCGTCCCAGCGAGACCAGGCGGTTCGCCGAGTTCGTCTCTATCCTCAAGGTTACGATTCTGGCATCCCTCATCGTTTCGGCCACCTCGTTTGTGTTCAAGGGCTTTGATTTCGGCCGTTCAGTCGTTCTCATCTCGGTCTTTTTGAACTTCATCGCCCTGACGACCTCCCGACTCATCGCGAGGGCCATCGACAGAAAACGTGGCTAAAGTTATGGCGAGCCGCCGTGAGGTCTGGCCGGGCGGCAGACTGATAGACCGCTTGAGCCTACCAGAAGAAATAACGCAGGTAGATGTAGACGCTGGAGATGACAATACTGAACAGCATTAGCGGCAGGCCGTAGCGGGTGAATTTGCCAAACGTTATCTCGTAGTTGTTGCGCTTGGCGATCTGCGAGATGACCACGTTCGCCGATGCGCCGACAAGGCTGCCGTTACCGCCGAGGCAAGCTCCGAGGGCCAACGACCAGTAAAGCGGCTCGCTGATAGGCGCCAGTGCGGTGGCGGAGTTAGGATCCAAGCCCATCTTTACGGCAAAGACCGGGATGATCGACTTGATCAGTGGGATCATGGACATGACCAGCGGGATGTTATCCACGATGGCACTGAGCAGGGCGCTGAGCCACAGTATTGATATACAGGTCAGAAGTAGATTGCCCTGCGTGAGGTCTATGAGGTGGTGTCCGAGAAACGTGAAAAGACCGACGTAGTCAAGGCAACCGATCAACATGAAAAGCCCCACAAAGAACATGATTGTGTTCCACTCCACCTTGCCCAGGATGTCATGGACGTCAACGCGGCAGACCAACACCATCAAGAAAGCGCCCGCTATGGCGATCAACCCCGGCTCAACGTGCAAGAGATGGCTCAGGAAGAAGCCAATGACCACCATGAAGAAGATCACGCTTGCTCGCCTCAATCGTTTTGGATTAACGATGGCTTTCCGGGGCGTAGCGCGCATCAGCCTCGACTTGGCTTCTTCGGGGGGCCTGATGCCTTTTCCTAACAAGCGGACTATGATCACGAGAGATAAGACCATAATGACGGCTATGATGGGTCCCAGGTCGAGGATGAAATCGTTGAAAGGGATGTGCGCTCTCGAGCCAATCAGCACATTAGGCGGGTCCCCTACCAGGGTCGCTGTGCCACCGATATTCGAGAAAACTGCCTCCAGGATGAGGAAGGGGATGGTCTCGATCTCGAGTATCTGGGTGATCAGGATTGTTACGGGGGCAATTAGGATGATCGTCGTAACATTGTCAAGAAAGGCTGATACCACGGCTGTTACCACTAGCAAAAGCACAAGCAAGACCACGCCATTGCCCTTCGCTTTCTGGCCTACAAGGATCGCCATCCACTCAAACACGCCCGTTGTGCTCAGGATGTTTACAATAGTCATCATCCCGACCAGAAGATAGATAACGTTCAGGTCAACATCGCTTAAGGCCTGCTCATAGGGAATCAGGCCACTGAATACAACCACGGCCGCTCCCAGCATGGCAGCAATGGTCTTGTCAACCTTCTCCGAGGCGATCAGCACGTAAACCACGCCGAAAATCAGTGCAGCAGCAACCATCTCACCTAAACCAATTCTTACGCCTGAAAACTAGAAGTTAATGATCCGGTCTAAAACCGTTGTTCGGTCGATCACCCCGATACACTTGTCGTCCTTCACAATATAGACCTTCGGGTACTTCTGGACGGTCAGGGCAAACACGATCTCAAGCATCGTCGCCTCCAGGGGAAGGGCCGCGAAATCCCTCGACATCACGTCCTTTGCACAGGCCTTCCCCTCGTTAAGAAAGTACTTCTCAAAAGGATCGAACTCCCGGATAAACGCAACGCTCTGCAAATGGCTGAAAAACTCCGGCACGCCAAGCCGAAATAGGTCATCGCACGTGATCATCCCGACTATACTCTCGTCTTTCTCGAGCACGGCTGCCGCCTCGACCCGGTGTCGCATCATGAGGTGGGTCACATCTTGAAGCGGCATTTCAGGCGATAGTTTCAAGAAATCTGAGCGCATGATGTCTCTCGCCGTCAGGGTCGTCTCGACCGTGAACTCTCTCTCCCTCAAGTAGTCATAGATGGCCGATGCATCCGTGACCGAGAGAAAATAGTCCCTGATGGCCTTGTCCGCCAGGAGCTCTGCCACCTTGGAGTACAGCCGTAGAGCGAGCGCCGGTTGTTCCTCGGGCGCCAGCATCATGCAGGCTATCTGAACGGGCTTGCCGTCTATCGAACCGTAATCAACGGGATGCTTGAGAACCGCCAGGCAAACGCTCAATCCCTTATAGCCAGGGATGCGACCATGCGGGAACGCCACGCCATCGCCGATCCCTGTCGATTGCTTCTTCTCTCGCTCGACAAGAGCCTGCCAAGCCTGCTCGCGGGATACATTCGCTTGAGCTCGAAAGCTAGGGCTTTTAACCAGCGCATCCAACATCTGACTCATCAGGTCGTATCTGTCATGGGCCTCAATACCGACAAGTATCTGCTCTGGAGCCAGATATTGAACCAAACTGGTGCCCGTCTCGTTCTCCAACCTACATCACCCCTTTGAAGATGCCTTGAGGTAGGCCGCGATCACCTCATAGACGTTTATCTCGCCAATCACGCGGTGTCGCTCATCAACGACTGGCAGCTCATTGATCTTCTCCCGCATCAATATCCGCGCCATGTCGGACAAGGAAGTCGACTCCTCGACAAAACACGGCTCATCGTTCATGAGATCATCTGCCGTCTTGGCCCCAAAAACATGGAAGCTCGTCATCGTCAACGCACCGCTATACTCCAGAACCGCTGACAGCGGGAAGAGGTGTTCAACAACTGTATTCATCCTGACCGAGCCAATCAGAACACCCTCATCGTCCACCACATAGACGTGCCGCGTGCGAGGGTCCTCTATCATCTTCTCCAGCAAGGCCCTGATCGGCTCGCCCGGCTTGATGACCGTCGCACGCTCGACCAACAGGCTACGCACGTCACCAACGGTGAGGTCATCGAAGGTCACATCCCTGATCATTCAGTCTCTCTCCACACAGATCAAATATCCCAACGCTCACTAGGCACGCCTACCGCTTCCAAACAGCCCATCACGCCTCCCCAGTTTCGCAGCTCCAGCCAACACGAGAGTGATCGTGCTGTCTCAGCCGTTGTTATACAAGCTCCAAACTTGCTGTCAAGTTGGATGGAGGTAAGTGCCACAATTTATCTCGGCACGCTTCATGAGAAAGTTCTCGCCTCGTGTGTCTGTGTGCCTG
>QMNL01000296.1 GCA_003647755.1 Candidatus Coatesiibacteriota bacterium | reverse complement strand
TGGCGGCGTCAAGCCGCCGCACTCCAAAGGGCTAGAACCATCTGCGTCAATCTGATTATTGGGGAAACAGCTCGTCAGGTGAGGCTCTGGGCCAGCCGCACGCCATCGCGCCTGTTTGGAATGACCTTGAAGCCGGCCAACAGGTGGGCTGACGAAATGTGCCTAACAAACGCCAGCCACGTCGCGCAGCCCTGCCGCTTGCTGTGTCCCGCCTGCTATTTCTTCGCAGAACGTAGAAACGACCTTCGCAGGCCGTCTAGGTCGAGCTCGACGGTGGTTGGTCGGCCATGCGGGCACGTCATTGGGTGCTCGGTTTTGGCGAGCTGGTCAAGCAGCTCCTGCATCTCGGGGACCGAGAGCGGTTGGTTGGCCTTGATGGCGGCCTTGCAGGCGTAAAGTGCGCACATCTCCTCGACCGGCCTGAAGGAGAGGCCCTTGGGCTTCTTCGCTCTGGCCATCAGCTCGCCCACCTCGGCCACGAGCTGCTCCACATCGTCATCCGACAACAGCAACGGTTTTGACTTCACGGCTATTGACCCGCCGCCGAAATCGTCAAGCTCAAGCCCCAGCGGCTCGAGAGTCGCCCTGTTTGACAGCAGCAGGTCGTGCACCGCCGGCGCCATCTCCAGCACCATTGGCATCAACAGCCGCTGGCTTGGGATACTCCCAAGTTTAACCTGCCTGAGGAACTTCTCATAGTATATCCGCTCGTGGGCGGCGTGTTGGTCGATTATCACGACCGCGCCGCCCCCCTCCGCAACGATGAATGAGTTGTCGATCTGGCCGACAGGGACAAGCCGCTTGCCAAAGAGCCCCAAGGCGGGCCCTGGTTCCCCTACCGGCTGCGCATGCCGAGCCGCGGCTGCAGCCGACAGCACCTGACCGGCCCCCTCAATCCCGCTCGATAGCGGAGTCTGACGGTTGCCGGATGCAGGCCTCTGCTCGCCGCCCGCTGTCGGCCTCGGGACCTCATCGGCAACTATCGTGGCAGTCTGTGCTTCGCGCTCGGCTTCGCCCGGGAATAGGGTCTCCGGGGCATCGCGCTCCCTCTTCTCGGACACAACGTTCTGGGGTTTCTCCCGATGCGGCCTGGCAAGGTCGACCGCTATCGGTGCGGATACATCAACCGGAGGTGCCCTGAGATTCATCGCCACATCCACAACCGGCCCTCTCAGCGTCCTGCGCAGCGTCTCGGCCACCGCCTGCTCCACAAACTGGCAGACCCTGGCCCGACGAGCGAACTTGACCTGCCGCTTCGTCGGGTGGACGTTCACATTCACTTGCCCGGGGTCAACTCTGAGGAAAAGAACCAGCGCCGGATGCCGGCCGCGCATCAGGTATGGCCTGTAGGCGTCGTAGATGGCGGTTTGCAGCGACTTTGAACTGACTGCACGACCGTTGACGAATATCGATTGCAGACGGCGGCCCGACGCGGTCGCCTTCGTTGGGAGACCGATATGTCCCTTCAGGGCAAGCTCTTCGCTGGTGGCAGAGACCCCGACCATCGTGCTCAAGACCTCTGGCCCCAAAACTGCCGCAATGCGCTGCGCAAGACCATCCGAGGCGGCGGCATCGATAACTCTTCTGTCGTTGTGAGTCAGCACGAAACGCACCTCCGGACGGCAAAGAGCATACTGCGTAACCATCTGATTCACCCAGAAGAACTCTGTCTCTGTGCTGGCCAGAAAGGCTCGCCGAGCCGGCGTGTTGTAGAACAGATTCGACACCTCCACCAGCGTCCCCTCGCGGCAACCGACCTCCTCGACCTTCTTCAGAACGCCCCCGCGCATAACCACAATTGTGCCTGACTCCGCACCTCGCTCCCGCGTCTTGAGCGTTACGTGAGCGACCGAGGCGATGCTCGCAAGCGCCTCACCCCGGAAGCCGAGGGTGGCGATGTTATCCAGGTCGGCGGCGGTCCTGATCTTGCTCGTGCCGAACCGCTCGAAGGCCAGCAGGCTGTCGTCCCGACCCATGCCAACTCCGTCGTCCTGAACGCGTATCAGCCGCTTGCCCCCTGCACGAACCTCGACCGTGATCTCCGTGGCCTCAGCGTCCAGTGAGTTCTCGACAAGCTCCATGACCACCGACGCCGGACGCTCGACCAGCTCGCCGGCGGCGATCTTGTTCGCCACGAGCTCCGGAAGAATCTCTATCCTATTGGCCACCGCCTTCAGCCTCCTTAAAGCCGCGAATGTCAGGTAAAGAGCCGGCCAACACTCTGGAGCTCCTCTTCCGTCAGCCCACCGGTCACGAACTCGCGGACGCGCGCGTCCCGGGAACGCCTGAACTCATCAACGCGCATAACCGAGATAATCTTCCCTCCGTGGAGCATGGCTATCCGGTCGGTCACCATAAACGCGTGCTCCAAATCGTGCGTAACCACTATGGACGTTACCTCAAGCCGCTTCTGAAGACGTTTTATCAGCCGACTGATGACGTTGGCGGTTATCGGATCCAGCCCGGTCGTCGGCTCATCGTAGAGTATTATCGGCGGACGAAGCACTATAGCCCTCGCAAGTCCCACACGTTTCTGCATCCCGCCCGAAAGCTCGTCCGGATACTGGTCCTCGACACCGGGCAGATCGACCATCGCAAGCGTCTCTCGGACGACCTCCAGCTGCTTCGCCTCGTCGAAGTCGGTGTGCTCCCTGAGCGGATAGGCCACGTTCTCAAAGATCGTCATCGAGTCGAACAGCGCTGCGCTCTGGAACAACATGCCGATCTTGCGCCTCACTCGCCTGAGCTCGTCCTCGCCCAGGGTGGTAACGTCGTCGCCATCAACAATGATGTGCCCTGAATCAACGGGCAGCAGACCCGTCAGCGTCTTCAGCATCACCGACTTGCCTATGCCGCTGCGACCCACGATCGTCAGCGTCTCGCCGCGAAGAACTTCCAGGTTCACGCCATTGAGGACTACCAGCTCCCCGAAGCCCTTGTGAACGTCCTGATACTCTATGATAACTTCCGCGTCTGTCATCTATCCGCGCCTCAACTGATCAAACAACGAGACTCATAATAACTGGTTCGAAGCGGGTTGACGAATCGGTTAAGTAGAGGATGGCACGGATATTAAACGGCTGTGCCGTAGGCGACGCAGACGTCGTCCAGAGAAAGCCAGAGGGCGCCGGAAGCCAACCGCGACTTCCTTGTCAGCGTCCGGCGTCGCAGTAGCTTGCATCTGCAGGTGCAGAGTTAGGGAGTCTGGCTCAAGCTCCTGCCAACTGTGAAATACGGCCAGACATCGCTGGTGTTGCCGTCAGTGTCGGTCGCAACCAACTCAAGCAGAAACTGCCCTGCCGGAAGCAAGCCTGGAGCAATCTGAGTGTTGAGGCTGTATTGGCCGTCTGTACCGCTTGGCAGTAGAAGCAGTCCCGTGGGCTGGCCGCTCAAGAGCACCTCAACCGAGGCGATCTTGGACGTGCCAAGTGGATGGTAGACGTTGGCGGTGATCGTCAAGAGGCCACCTTCGGCGTCGGTGACATGAGACAAGCCGTAACCCGCCGAAAGTA
>QMNL01000295.1 GCA_003647755.1 Candidatus Coatesiibacteriota bacterium | reverse complement strand
GGGTGGTTTTGGAGTGCGGCGGCTTGACGCCGCTTTCATTTGCGGTGGCTTGACACCGCGCTTCAATAGACAACTTCATCTCTTTCCGAAAGGCGATTGCTGCAGCGATGATTGACATGGGATCGATGTCGCGTCAAGCCGCGACGAGCAAAAGCGGCGTCAAGCCGCCGCACTCCAAAGGACTACAACCATCTGCGTCAATCTGATTATTGGGCTGATTTCAGCTGTTGAGCTCGCCATGCCAGTGGTGATATTCTGACACACCTTGCAGGCTGCACTTTTCTTTTGCAGCAGGCAGGTTGTGAGCAAGACACTCTGAGGCGGAGCTGCAACAATGGTTTTCAGGAAGGGCTATCTTAAGAGGCTAATAGTTCGGTCGCTATTGCTAGTTCTGCTGGGCGCATCCGTCGGACTTGTGGTCAACGCGGTTCGGACGCGAGGCGTGGACCTGTTCAACTATCAGCCTCCGAAGAAGGTCATTGCCAGATCGGGGAGCCAGGCGGGCCCGATCTCAGAGATCGACCTGACGACTGCTCTCAGGCTCCGGAAGACGCCCGGTGTCCTTTTCGTGGACGCAAGGTCGAGAGCCGAGTTCGAGACAGGCCATATCCCGGGAGCGATCAACATCCCCGCAAAAGATTTTGAGGGGGTCAAGCCGGGCCTCAAAGTATCCCTCGAGAAGGCCGCCAAAGTTGTAACGTATTGCAGCGACGCCGGGTGCGACGAGGCGCTGGAGGTGGCTGAGATGCTTCACGACTTGCTGAACAGGCCGATTCTCCTCTTCGCTGGCGGGATGAGAGAGTATGAGGGCAGGGGACCGGTCGAAAAATGACGAGCAGTCCGGGCGAGGGCATATTGAGGCGGATTCTCTGGAATAGGGTCACGGCGACCATCTTCAGGATGATCGTGGGAGCGATCTTCGTTTATGCCTGCATAGACAAGATAATCCATCCTGCCCAGTTTGCGGAGATGGTCAACAATTACAGGATCGTGCCGCACGTGTTCATCAATCTGTTTGCAGTCATCTTGCCCTGGATAGAGCTCGTTGTGGGGTTGTGTCTCATTCTCGGTGTCTTCTCGGATGCCGCATCCGTGCTTACGGCCGGGCTTTTGCTGGTCTTCATCACCGCCAGTATCGTTGCGCTGGCACGCGGCCTTGACATTAGTTGCGGTTGCTTCTCAACGTCCGGCGAGGGTGCAAGGGCAGGCTGGGAGGTGATCATAAGGAACACGGTCTTGATTGCCATGCTCGCCCATTCGTTCCTCTTCGATCTCGGCCGCAGGAGGTTCAGGGACGGAGCGTAGCGTGCCGTTCCAGTAGGATCAGAAGCTTGAGCGCCTCGCTGCAAAGTCGAGGGTGGCCGCGGCGCAGGCGTTGGCGATCCGAATCGAGTTATTGACGCTTCTGTCGTTGGGATAAAACTGAGACCACTCTGTCATGAAGAAGCCGCGAACCGGCGTCTTGCACGGAGGGATTCTGTCGAGCAGCCCCGGCGTGCAGATGTGCTGGGTGAAGCAATCCTTCGTAACCTGTGCGTCCAAGACCCAGTCGTCCGAGAACTCATTATTGACCTTGACCAGGTCCCCGACTATCCGGGATATGATCTCTTGCTTCGGCGCCTCGAAGAGCTCGGCGTCCGTCGGGCAATACTGCGGAATATAGACAACATGCGGCTTGTCGCTGCCTGCGGGGTCGAGGTTCGTCATGTCAATGATGCCGGCGAACGACACGTTTGCATCGTTAGTATTGAGCCAGAAGTAAGGCGAAATAGGCCTCTTGACCAGAATCACAGTGTTGACCACGCCGATATACTCCAGCCCGCCAAATCGCTCAAGATGTTCGGCTAGTGGCCCCTTGGCTATGGACAACAGCCGAGGCATCGGGAGCGTTGAGACGATTATGTTCGCACTCAATTGGCCGGCGGTGGTCGAAACGCCGGCTACGGCGCTGCCATCGAGATCGACGCCCGTTGCGGCAACACCGAGAGTTATCTCGCCGCCGAGGCGCCTCACCCGCTCAGCCAGCGTTGATGCGACGAGCGCGGATCCACCCCGTATGAAGGCGATGTTCTCCTGCTGCATCTTTTGTCTGGCTCGGAGCCAGGCCGCGGATACACAGCTTGCGTGTTCTCCAAACTTCGACTCGAGCAAAGGTCTCCAGATGGTCTCATAAACCACATCGCCGGCGGAGCGTTTCAGCCAATCCTCTGCGGTGAGCTTGTCAAGGCGCCTCGTGCTGGCAAAATGCCGCCCGCGCAGCACATTGGCCGCGAATCTAAGCCTGTCGAGAAACCTCAGCGGCGTGAACCTGAGAACGTCCATTGGCGTGGAAATCGGATATATCTTGCCTCCGAGCTGAACAGCACGACTTATTCTCCTCCACACGAGGCGGTCTGCAATGCCCACCTCGGACGCCATGCGGCGGAAATCAAGCTCGGACTCGCAGAAGAAGTGGAAGTGCCGGTCAACGATCTGGCCGGCCAAATTGACAGACCTCGCAAGGCCTCCCAGTACCTCGGACTGCTCGAGTATCTGAACGTTGAGTCCTGCCTTAAGAAGCCGATATGCTATAGTAAGGCCAGAGATGCCACCGCCGACTACTACCGCTTTCACCCAGAAACCTTGATCCCAAAACTCATAATGTAAAGTCAGCTGGGCAAGGCCAAGAGTGCCTCAACCTGCAAACACCTTTCCCCTCCGACAACTTGGCCCTCCCGGCGCCTCGCCTCAAACCTGTGAGCCGTAACACGCTGCCGATATGTTCCCCGCCGGGGCGACGCTTACGGCTCGACCACGGTGCCCTTAGCAATAACGACCACCCCGTCGTTCGTTACATGAAAGCGCTCTCTATCCCTCGCCTCGTCGTAGCCTATCACGGCCGCGTTCTTGATGACCACCTCTTTGTCGATGATGGCCTTCCTGATCTTGGCGTTCTTGCCCACCTCAACGCGGTTCATAATGATCGAATCCTCGATCTCGGCATAACATTTTACCCTCACGTCAGGCGAGAGTATCGAGTGCTTGACAAGCGCACCCACGACCACAACGCCCTCGCAGACCATCGAGTCGAGGATGTTACCAGTGAAGCCAATCTGCTCATCATCCGCAAAAACTGTCCGTGCAGGAGGGTATTGCCCGTGGTAGCAGCGGAGAGGCCACTCCGGGTTATACAGGTTGAACTTGGGATTCAACTCCAGGAGGTCCATGCTCGCATTCCAGTAAGAGTCCAGCGTCCCAATGTCCTCCCAATAACGCGGCTCGTGCGTCAGTTCATTTCGGAAGTTATAGACGCAGACCTTCCCCTCGTTGATCATCATGGGAATAACGTTCTTCCCAAAATCATGCTCTGAATCTGTCTCACTATCCCGCTTTAGGGCATCCAGCAAAAAATCTACATTGAACAGGTAAACCCCCATCGAAATGAGGCAGACATCCGGACGACCAGGAATCGGTCTGGGATGTCGGGGTTTCTCCTGAAATCCAACCAGCTGGGACTGGTCATTGACCTCCGCCACACCGAAACGGGTTGCGACGTCTT
>QMNL01000294.1 GCA_003647755.1 Candidatus Coatesiibacteriota bacterium | reverse complement strand
GGGACTACAATAGTAGCCGTAGGTGCAACCTACGGGATTCGTTCACATTGGTATTCTTCGCGACCCTGAAGGGGTCGAACACCCCCTCCATAGGGCTATGTTCAGCCCTTTCAGGGCTGTTTTCCTTTTGCTCTTTGGCATTGATCCGTAGGTTGTACCTACGGCTACTCACGTTCATCCCCTTACGGGGATGCAGGAAGAACCCTTCAGTTGAGCAGGCCCGGGCACGATTGGGGAAACTCTTCTCTCGTCGCGGCTTGACGCGACATCGATACTACGTCAATCATCGCTGCTGCAATCACCTTTCGGAAAGAGATGAAGCTGTCTATTGGAGCGCGGTGTCAAGCCACCGCAAATGAAAGCGGCGTCAAGCCGCCGCACTCCAAAGTCACCCAGCGGGTGTAACTTACAGACCGATGCGTGCCGAACTTATAGCATCTGCGCAGCGGCAAAGCGTGTTGGTCCCACCGTCTGCCTTGCCATTAATCTGATTGTTGGGGTCTTGCCATCTTCTTGACTTGCCTTTGTGCAATCGCTATCGTATTGCATCCTGTTTTGCACTGGTTGAAGCCACAATGTCTGGAGGGTTTGTGTGTGACTGCAAGGCTCGCTAAGAGAGCAACAAGGCCGAATGGCATCCGCTCCTTCATATCAATCGAGATCCCCCGACCCATCAGGGAGCAAATGGTCCGGGCCCTGGAACCGCTGAAAAGCGTCAGAGGCAAGTTCAACTGGTCCAGCACGAACAATCTACACATAACCCTTAAATTTCTCGGCGACTGCACTAGGGGGCGCCTCGAGTTGATCTCCAAGAGGCTTGCCGACATCGCCGCAAGGCACAGGCCGTTTGAGATGACTTTTGGCGGGGTCGGCGTCTTCCCCAGTCATGCCGCCCCGAGAATTATCTGGCTGGGCGTTAAGGATGGCGTGGAGCAGCTCCTCAAGCTCTCCAAGGATGTAACCGATTCCATGGAGGAGATCGGCTTCAAAAAGGAATCCCGCCCGTTCAGGCCTCATATCACACTCGCCAGAATCAAGTACTTAAGTTCGAGAGACGCGCTTAAGGCCTCAATCGAGGCTCTGCCCCAGGTCCACATCGATGGCATGACCGCCGATCACATATTCCTAATGCGCAGCCAGCTCCGCACGAAGGGGGCAATTTACACGGTGATAGAGCGGCTATGCTTATCGGGTGGCGAGACCCATGCTGAAGCACAGCCGCCAAGCGCTGAGCAGACCCCGGTCGGCTAGCCTTGCGCAGCCAGACCCGATCCTGAATTCTCCACTCCCTCCAGGGCCAAACGTGATGACCTCCCTTCGGCCAACCGGTCAACCTGAACCTTGCGTGCCCGCCGACGCGGCGATCTTTTTCTGATGCGCCAACATGCCCCTGTCTGGCCTGCTGAGTTGTGCGGGGGCATGATCCCGCGGCGAGTCATATTTCGCGGCTTGTCCCGTTGAAAACGCTGGCGGCTGGGGCTATGTTATTTGACGCACCTTCAGTGGCGCCTGTAGCTCAGTTGGATAGAGCAACGGACTTCTAATCCGTAGGTCGTGCGTTCGAGTCGCACCAGGCGCGCCACTCTATAGCAGGCTTCCCGGCTATTGAACCGCAAAGTGACCAGGGGCAGAACACAGTAACACATCAGAAGTGCTTGCGTTTTGAGAGGAAAAAACGCAAATTAGCGTACATTGTTTCCAGAGAGGGAAACCGCCCGCTCAAAGAAGCCGCCCTTGTTGTTGAGTGGCCTGGGGTCTGGTCTCATCGTCAAGCGGCCAGTGCTGGTTTGAGCGAGATACCGCAGGCGGCGTAGGCCAGGAGAAACGTCGGCTCGAACGTGCGTTGTACGACCCCGCGCCCTGCTCCGCCTGAGGCGGCGTGCGACGTGCTGCGATGTGTCAGGTGTTGTCAATAGATGTTGAGGAGGCATGAGATATGGCGAAGATAGACCTCGCGTTCAACCTTACGGGAAAACAAATCCCAGCCGACCACGGCTATCTGCTTTATGGCGCCGTAACGAGGCATGTGCCCGGGTTTCATCCACCACAGCGGCCGGTAGCGGACACGGGTGCCCGAAGCTCACCAGTTTCGCTTTGGGAGGGCGCCGGTATTCATCCGATAAACGGCTGGCTTGCTGGGAACCGGAGACTCAACCTGACGCCCCGCAGTCGCCTAACGCTTCGCCTGGATGCAACCCGTCTCGCCGAAGCAATGGGGCTGGCCGGGAAGCGACTCCTGCTTGGCGACGACGAGGTGCAGGTTGGTGTTCCGCGCTCATACGCGCTCAAGCCCGCGGCGAGGCTTTACAGTCGGCTGGTCATCATCAAGGGTTTTCTCGAGCCAGAGCAGTTTTTGGACGCGGTGCGGCGCCAGCTCGAGGAGAAGGGCATTGATGGCCGGGCCGGGCTGATTCGCAGAGAGCGCGAAGCTTCATTCGAGGGGCGCAGCAAGAGCGGGCCTGATCGCTCACCCTTTGTAAGGCGCACGCTGAGCATTCGAGACAGGCCAGTGGTGGGCTACGCGGTTGTCGTTGAAGAGTTAGCAGCTGATTCTTCGATTCGGCTTCAGGAGCTCGGTATTGGCGGTCGGCGCAGATTCGGCTGCGGCATCTTTGTGCCCGACAGGAGATAGATAATGGAGCAACCAGAAGTCCTGCTGGCGAAGAAGCCGAACGACCCGAAGCACCCACGCCGCGAGGAGACGCTTGTGGGGCACACGGAGGCGGTGATGGACGCAGCTCAATACTTCGGTGATCTTCTAGCGCCTCACTTAGTCGCAGCAACGCAATGCAGTTGCGAGGCCGCAAAATACTGGCGGAAGGCGTTGAGTATCGCGGCGTGGCTCCACGATATCGGAAAGGCGAACTCGCATTTTCAGGAGATGCTGAGGACCAGGGACATATCTTTTAGGCAGGGCGTTCGACACGAGGCCGTGAGCCTCGTCATTGCTGCAATTGAGCTCGACGATTGGCTCGAGAATCTCTGGAAAGAGATACCGAGATGGGCAAAGGCAGGGGTTCTTTTCGCTATCTCCGGCCATCACGTGAAGTTCCCTGACACCATAGAACGGTCCGGCACAGGCACGGATTTCACGGCATTCACTGGTCTTGCAGATTTTGGGCAGCTGCTCAATCTCGGAGCGGAAGCGTTCCGCTTGCCCGCCCCGCCAGGCATCGAGAACAGAGACTACTCCCTGCTAGCACTCGATGATGCGAATGGCAGACCAGTTTTTGCGCGCTTGCTCAGAAATGTCCAGAGGGAGCTCGACTGCGATTTTACTCAAAGCGAGAAGGTGTTAATAGGAGCCCTTAAGGCGGCGCTCATGGATGCCGATCTGGCTGGTTCGGCGCTGCCGAGGAGGGGCATTGGCGCCGAGTCTTGGCTGCGGGAACGGTTGTCCACGTCCATGACCAGGGGGCAACTCTGTGATGTTGTTAGCAAGAAATTGGACAGTAGAAAGCCCTGGGCATTTCAGAACGAGGTTGCTGAGGCTGGTGAACGAACCGTCCTGCTCGAGGCGGCATGCGGGAGTGGGAAAACG
>QMNL01000293.1 GCA_003647755.1 Candidatus Coatesiibacteriota bacterium | reverse complement strand
CGGCGACTTTCCCAAGCATAGTCTCGAGCTGCCCACTCTCCTCTCCGATCGTTACCATACTCACGGCGAGCTCTGGGAACACGCCGCTTTCGGTAAGTGGACGGGATATGCCCTTCCCTTTCGTTATCGACGATATGATGTCTTTGCCTTTCTTGCCCTTGCCATTGGCGTCGATGGCAGCTCGCGACATCGCCTCGGATATGACCCGGTTGGTGATGACGTTTTTCACTATCTTCAACGCCTGTATCAACGGGACACCATTTTCCACCAGCGTCCCAAGCGTGCGCGCAAATCGCGCAACCTCTATCTTCTGCAAAAGCTCTCCCAAAACAGGCACCTTCAGCTTGAACTGGTCAAACGATAGCGCCGTCCGCTCGTTCTTCAACGCCTGCCGCGCCGTCACGACAACCGCGATAAGGCCCCCCAAAATCGCCCACCAATACGACTGGAAACCGTTGGAGACCGACATGAGAATCTGCGTCGGTAGCGGCAGCGCCTGTCCCATGTCCGTGAAAATCTGCGCAAATCTCGGGATCACGAACATCATTAGAATCACAACCGCTGCACCACCCACAAATACCAGCAAAAGCGGATAGATCATCGAACTGATGATGTGCTCACGCATCTGTTGAGAGCTCTCCAAAAACTGCACCAGGCGCCTCATGACCGACTCCAGCGCACCGCCTTGCTCGCCAGCCCTGACCATGTTCACGTAGAGCTTCGAGAAGATCCTGGGATACTTCCCCAGGGAATCCGCAAACGAGTTGCCCCCTTGAACGCTCTTCCGAACGTTCTCGAGAACGCGACGAAACCGCTCCCTGTTCGTTGTCTTAATCGTTATTGCCAACGCCTTGTCCAGTGGCACCGATGCCTCGAGCAGCGTGGCCAGCTGCTGGCTTGCCTCTAGAACATCACGCCCGCGTATCCGCTCCGTCAGCTGCTTCAGGCTCAGCTCCAGCGAAAGCCCCTTCTTGGGCACATAAGTCTCCACTTTGAGTGGGAAAAGCTGGCGCTGCTGAAGGGCCTGAACGACCAGAGAACGCTCCCTGGCATCCATCGTGCCCTCTGTTACGTTTCCTCGTCTGTCAGATGCCTTATACGCGAAGACCGGCAATGCTCATCTCCAATTAACAACGTGCTGCCACAGCAGCCTCTTCAATCCACAACGCACTTCATTAGACCTCAACTAGCTCCTCCTGCGTAACTCTCAGGACCTCGCTGATACTTGTTATCCCATCAACTACCTTCTGCCAGCCGTCCTCCCGAAGCGTCCGGCTCCCGTGCTGCAAAGCTGCCTGCTTGAGCTTCTGCGCAGGAGCGTTCTCCAAGACCAGCGAGCTCATCTCATCCGTCATTACTAGCAGCTCGTAGATGCCGATTCTGCCCTTGTAACCCGTCTGATTGCACTCATCGCAGCCCACCGGCCTGTAGATCTTCTCGGGTATCTCCTTCATGTTCCGAACCCCCATCCGAGATATCTCCAGCTTTGATGGCGTATAAGCCTCCCTACATTGCGGACACAGACGCCTCACAAGCCTCTGGGCAAGGATCCCCTCCACCGTTGAGGACAGGAGGTAGTTCTCTACACCCATGTCCAGAAGCCTTGTGATAGTGCTCGGAGCATCATTCGTGTGAACAGTGCTGAAAACAAGGTGGCCCGTAAGGGCCGACTGTATCGCGATCTCCGCCGTCTCAAGGTCTCGAATCTCGCCAATGAGAATAATATCAGGGTCCTGACGAACGATCGACCGAAGCGCGTTGGCGAATGTCAGCCCGATCTTCGGCTTAACCTCGATCTGATTGACGCCCACGAGCTCGTATTCCACGGGGTCCTCGACCGTGATGATCTTCTTGTCGGGGGAGTTGATCTTTTCCAGGGCAGCGTAAAGAGTCGTCGTCTTGCCGCTACCGGTCGGCCCGGTAACGAGAACGATGCCATGGGGCTTGCGAATCAGAAACTCAAACTCGTCAAGCGTCCTCTTGTCAAAACCCAGACTCAAGAGGTTATACCCCATATTCTCCCTGTCCAACACCCTCATAACGATGCTTTCTCCGTGAAGCGTCGGAACCGTGGAAACACGGAGGTCTATCTTCCTGCCGCCAACCTTTAACCCAATTCTGCCGTCCTGAGGAAGCCGCCGCTCCGCTATGTTCAGGTCCGCCATGATCTTGATCCGCGAGACAATCGCTGACTCCAATGCCCGAGGCGGAGATTCAACATCGTGAAGAACACCATCCGCCCTGTAACGAATCTTCAGCTGACCCTCGAAAGGCTCGATGTGAATGTCGCTAGCACCCGACTCAACAGCACGCGTGATCAACAGATTGACCAGCCTGATGACCGGCGCCTCAAAGGCTTTATCCCGAAGGTGGCTGATGTCCTCGTCCTCCTCGGAACCAATAAGCTCGAGGTCCTCCTCATCGAGGTCCTCGATGATCTCGCCCATGGTCGCGTCGCCGAAGCGGTCCTCAAGCGCACGGGAGATGTCTCGTTGGGATGAGACCAGTATCTTCAAGTCCTTGCCAACGCTCAACCTGATGTTGTCCTGCGTGTATTTATCGAGCGGGTCCGCCGTCGCCAGGACGAGTTTGCCCTCCTCGAACCGAAGCGGCAGTATCAAATGCTCCTTCAGGAACTTCGGAGGAAGCGATGGCAGTTCTACGTACTCATCCGGAAACTCATCATACTTAAGATGCTGACAACCTGAGTATTCGGCCAGGACCTCCGCAAGGCCATCCTCCGTTAGCTTCTGCGAAGCCAACAGCTCCCAAACCACGCCGTCATCCGAACCGTTCCCTTGAACAAGAGCCTGCTCGAGGTCTTCCTCCGAGACCTTGCCGGTCTGAACAAGCAGGCGATTCAGCATGGCCGGCGTCTCGAAGGAGAACCTCATTCTTTCTCCAAGAGCGAGAGCGTCTTGCCGTTCTTGATCGAGAACGCAAGGACCTTGGCTACCTTTACTTTTGGCCTAACGCCAGGACCCATAGCCAACAACGGACCCTCTACGAACCTCACGTCGCCCGAAGCTACCCCCTGTTGCTGCTTGACGTCAAATCTCAACTGCTTGCAGGCCAGCCTGAGCTTCTTGCCGAATTCCAGCCTAGTGTCCCTGCCGGAGGCGCGCACTACCTGGCTAGCCAGCTCACAGACTACATAGTCAGCAAAAATCCGCATCTTGCCGACCACCAGTTTGACATCTCCCTTGTAGATCGCACGGTTCTCATTCGCGTAAGCCTCCTCTGAAACGATGTCAAGCTTGGTAACTTGTCTTGGCTGCGGCAGACGAGCACCCTTCGTTGGCAAGCCCGGCCGCCCGCTCTGATTGAATGCCGCCTGCAACTGCTCAAAAGAGGCCAGACTCCGGAAGAACTGATTCCGCTCAACCTGTGAAAGGACCAGCATCGGCCTTGCTACTGCCGCGCACAACGTCCCGTCATACCGCTCAATAACGGTCTGAAAATAGGGCCTAGCGTACTCCCATTTCTTCTGTTTGCGTAGAATATTGCCAATCGATAAATAAGCCCACGGAGCGTATGAGATAT
>QMNL01000292.1 GCA_003647755.1 Candidatus Coatesiibacteriota bacterium | reverse complement strand
TGCCGCACTCCAAAGTATCCAACGGGTGCAACTTACAGACCGATCCCTGCCGAACTCATAGCCTCTGCGCACCGAAAAAGCGTGTTCATCCCACCATCTGCCTTGCTATTAATCTGATTATTGGGATTCATGATGACGCTTGCTCAACAACGGCCCAATGGCTATATTGGGTGGCAGCTATTGCTGAAAGGATCAACGAGATAGACAGGGGATAGCAGTTTGTGAAAGACCTTGACGAGGGCGGGCTTGAGCGGTTCGCGCGGGCGAAGTCCGAGGAGTCTTCAGCGCTTCTGAAGGGCTTTGTTCAGCGAAACGCCGGCACAATCGCACAGGCCGCCAAGGGGTTGGCCAGGAGGCTCCAAAATGGCCATAAGCTTCTGATATTCGGAAATGGGGGCTCTGCGGCCGATGCGCAGCACATCGCGGCCGAGCTTGTAAACAGGCTCTCGCTCGAGCATCGCGCCTTACCTGTAATCGCGCTGACAACTGACACTTCCGTCCTGACCTCGATCGCCAACGACCGCTCCTTCGCAGAGGTCTTCTCCAGGCAGATCGAGGCGCTGGGCAATGAGGGCGATGTGGCGTGGGGTATCTCGACGAGCGGGCAGTCGGAGAACGTCTTACGTGCTCTTTCGACGGCCAAACAGAGGGGCATGTTGACGATATTCTCGACCGGCGAGGGAGGTAAGAAGGTCGAGGCGGATTTCCTCTTCGCCGTGGAGCATAGTTATTCCGCCCGAATTCAGGAGGTCCACATCGTGCTTGCGCATATTCTCTGCGAGCTCGTCGAGGCGATGATGTTCGGCGGGGATCATGGCTAAAAAACCAATCGAGCCGTTTGACCTGAGCAGGATTCGTCAGACGAGCCTCTCAGCCCGCAAGAGCAAAGTCAGCCTCACAACGTTGGCTGCGCCCTACGCAAAGGGCGCGTCGTTCAAAGATCTCCTGGACTCCCTCCCGGACGTGCTCGCAGCCAGGGATTTCAAGAGCGTGGTTGACGCCATCTGCGAGGCGCGCAGGCACGGCCGACATTTCGTGTGGGCGATGGGTGCCCATTCGATCAAATGCGGCCTTTCGCCAGTCATCTGCGACCTGATTCGCCGGGGCATCATAACGGCGGTTGCGCTGAATGGAGCGGGGATGATCCATGACTTCGAGCTGGCTTTCATGGGAAAGACATCCGAGGACGTCGGCTCGCAGCTCGATAGCGGCGAGTTCGGAATGGCGAAAGAGACGGCGGATTTCCTGAACGGTGCGGCCATTGCTGCGGCCAACTCGAACGAGGGCCTGGGCCTTACGGTCGGCAAGAGGATCATCAATCAGAAGCTGCCCTATGCGGACAAGAGCATACTCGCCACGTGCGCTCAGGAGCAGATTCCTGCGACCCTTCACGTCTCTATCGGCACGGACATCGTGCACATGCACCCCTCCGCGGACGGGGCGGCCATCGGAAAGTCCTCGTTCCTCGACTTCAGGCTCCTGACGTCCGTGGTGGCGCAGCTTTCGGGCGGAGTATTCTTCCACGTGGGCTCAACCGTTATCCTCCCTGAAGTCTTCCTAAAAGCTTTCGCAATCGCACAGAACACCGGCGCCAACCCAACGAACTTCACGACTGTGAATGTTGATTTCATCCAGCATTACCGCCCGACGCAGAACGTCCTCAGGCGCCCAACGGCTTCTGGCAGGGGCAAAAGCTACGCCATCACGGGGCACTTCGAGATAATGTTACCCCTCTTCGCAGCGGCCATAATCGAAAAACTTACCTGATGGCGCGCATCGCCTTCATTCAGTTCACCATGATCGACAACCTCGGCCCGATGATCCTGACCGCCGAGCTCAAGAAGCACGGGCACGAGGCCGAAATTGTCATCGCTCCCGAGGAGCGAGGCTACCAGCGGCGCCTGCGGGCGAATCCGCCGGACATCCTCGCATTCTCCTGCACCACCGGCGCACATCTCATCGCTTTGAAAGAGATCGCCCGCCTCAAGCCCGCATTCCCCAATGCCATAATCGTGATGGGCGGGCCGCACCCAACATACTTCCCCGAGGTTATTGAGGAACCAGGAGTGGATGTCATCTGCCGCGGCGATGGCGAGGAGGCGATGGTTGACCTGGCCTGCGCGGTCGATTCGGGCTCAGATTACACGCACATCGAGAACCTGTGGGTGAAAAGAGATGGCGAGGTCTTTGAAAACCCCCTCCGACCGCTGAACCAGGACCTCGATACCATTGCCTTCCCCGACAGGGAGTTCTATCGCCGCTACCGGTCCGTGCGCATATACCCCAGCAAGCTGTTCATCGCCAGCCGCGGCTGCCCATTCGAGTGCTCATTCTGCTTCAACCACAGCCTCAAGAAGATGTATCAAGGCAAGGGGCGATACGTGCGGCACCGAAGCCCGGAGAACGTGGTGGAGGAGGTTGCCAAGGTCAAGAGCGAGTGGAAAAGTCTGAAGACACCGTACTTCGCGGACGATTCGTTCCTGCTGGACAGGAAGTGGGTCGCCGAGTTCGCCGACATTTACCGAAAACGCATTGACATGCCGTTCCTATGCCAGATCCGTGCTGACCAGGTGGACGAAGAGATCGTCAGAATCATCAAGTCGGCCGGCTGCCACCTTGTCTCGCTGGGCGTCGAGAGTGGGAACGATTTTCTGCGGGAGAAGGTCCTCGGCAAGACTGTAACCCGTGAACAGATCAAGCGCGCGGCCGAGATTCTCAAGAAACACGGCATCCTCTTCAGGACATACAACATGCTCTGCCTGCCCGGCGAAACGCTCGATATGGCCCTGGAGACCGTCTCCATCAACGTGAAGATCGGCACCGACTGCCCCTGGGCGTCAATCGTGCAGCCGTATCCCAGAACCCAGCTTGGCGAATACGTTGTCGAGCACGGCTTGCTCGATCCCGACTTCGACCTGACCAAAATGAGCGCCTCGTTCTTCAAGGGCAGCCTCTTTGACCTGCCTGAGAAAAAAGAGATCGAAAACCTCCAGAAGCTCTTCTACGCAGCCGTCAAGTGGCGCATCCCGCCGCGCCTCCTCAGGTGCATCGTCAAGCTCCCCCATAATCCCTTATTCGAGGCGATATTTGGCATAACGTATCTGTTCAACACGGCCAGGGCATACCGAATGCCGCTCTGGTTCACCGCTTGGCGCGCATTCGAGATGAGGAAGCTCTACACAGAGAACTGACTTGTTGCTTGGCCCACTGAACCGGGGCCTTGGGGAGGCACGGCTCTGATCGTAAACACCTTACTTCATCGGGTGATTCCGCGGGCGATGCGCCTCATTCTCCTCTAACCGGCCCTGTAGGGCGGGACAATCATGCAAGGAATCACTCGTCGAATTGGGTTCGCACTTCTGATTGGTTTGGAGTTTCGCCAAAACGGGCTGCGGATTCGTTGGGTTGTTGGCTCCGGGGCGGTCTTGTGGGTGAAACAAGAGTGGAATTGGGATTGAGGTGATGCTGGGTTTCAGTTCCCCGAAGGGGGACTACAATAGTAGCCGTAGGTGCAACCTACGGAATTCGTTCACATTGGTATTCTTCGCGAC